>JAGRMP010000234.1 GCA_020441225.1 Maritimibacter sp.
TGTCAGCGCTAACGGATTGCCACAGCGACGGATTCCCGCCATGTCCGACATCCTCACCATCACGCTCAACCCCGCGCTGGACCGGTCGACCTCGACCGACCACGTGGTGCCGGAAGAAAAGCTGCGCTGCGCGACGCCGGTGACCGAAGCGGGCGGCGGCGGTATCAATGTGGCCCGAGCGGTCGGCAAGATGGGCGGCGCGGCGCGGGCCTTCGTCGCGATCTCGGGCTTTCAGGGCCAGCGCTATCTTGAACGGCTGCGCACCGAGCCGCTGGTGCCGGAAGTGTTTCACACCCATGGCGAAACCCGGCAGAGCTTTGCCGTGACCGACCGGACCACCGGCGCGCAATACCGCTTCGTCACCCCCGGTCCGACCTGGACCGAGGAAGAGAACAAGGACGTGATCGGCGCCCTGCACCGCTGCTCGCCGCAGAAGGGCTGGGTCGTGCTTTCGGGCAGCCAGCCGCCGGGCGTGCCGGTCGATTTCCCCTCGCGGCTCGCCGCGCAGATGAAGGACACCGCCGCCAAGCTGGTGCTCGACACGTCCGGAGAGCCGATGCGGGCGCTCCTGCGCACGGGTGCGGTGCGCCAGCACGTGCTGCGGCTCGACGGCGCGGAAAGCGAGGAGCTGGCGGGGCGCAAGTTCAAGGGTGTGAAAGAGGTCGCGGATTTCGCCCAGGAGCTGATCGCACGCAATGTGGCCGAGGTGGTGATCTTTGCCATGGGCTCGGAAGGCTCGGTCCTGGCCGAGGGCGAAAACCGCTGGTGGGCCAAGACCCGGCCCGTCACCCCGGTCTCGAAAGTGGGGGCGGGCGACAGTTTCGTCGGTGTCTTTACCTGGTCGATGGCCAATGGCGCGAACTGGGAAGAAGCGCTGAAATACGGGGTCGCCGCGGCGGCTTCGGCGGTGACCACCGAGGGCACCGAGCTGTGCAACCGCGACCAGGTCCACGATCTCGTGAGCGACGCGCTTCTCGAGCGGGTCTGAGCCCACAGGGATATTGATGCGTTGGGCGGGCCCTGCTAAAGAGGGCCTCGGGGGGTTCGAATTGTGCTGCCGCGACACAATGGAGCCCGAAGACATGAAGACTTTTGCGACCGCCCTGGTTCTGGGGGCGCTCACCCTTCCCGCCCTTGCCACCTCCGCCACCGCCGGCAGCGCGATTGCCCAGGCCTGCACCGCGTCGGACCGCGGCCGGCTGGCCCCCTCGCTCTGCGCCTGCATCCAGACCGTGGCCGACAGCGTGCTGTCGCCCGCCGAACAGGTGCTGGGCGCGCAGATCTTCCTCGAACCGCACCGGAGCCAGGAAATCCGCGCCTCGGCGCAGTCCACTGACGCGGCCTTCTGGGCGAAATGGCAGGTGTTCGGGGACGCGGCCGCGCAGCACTGCCAGTAAGGGGTCAGGGGCGCGCGAGATCGGCGACGAGACCGGCGGCACAGGTCTCGATCAGCGCGAGCGCGCCCTCGTAATCCTGCGTGTAATAGGCGTCGGGCACATCGCGCACCCCGGTTTCGGGGGCGTAATGGGTGAACAGCCGGACTTCTGCGGTCGCGCCGGCGGGCCGGACGGCGGCGATGTCGTCGAGATTGTCCCCGTCCATCGCGACGATCAGATCGAAGCGGGTGAAATCGGCGGCGGCGATCTGGCGGGCACGCAGGTGCGAGATGTCGTAGCCCGCCCCGGCCGCGGCCCGCACCATGCCGGGGCACGGCGGCTCGCCGATGTGCCATCGCCCGGTGCCGGCGCTGTCGAGGGTGAGCGCGAGCCCGGCTTTGCCCGCCAGCACGCGGGTCACCCCTTCGGCGGTGGGCGAGCGGCAGATGTTACCGAGACAGACGAACAGGATGCGTGTGGTCATGGGCCGCGAGGATAGCGCCTGGCGGGTCGGGGGCAAGGGCGCTGCCGGGGCTTTCACCGGGCCCGGTTTCGGGCTAGAGCGCGGGCATGGCGTTCGACATTTTCCTCGTGACCGCTCCCGGGCTGGAAGCCGCGCTCGCCTATGAGGCGGCGGCGCTTGGGCTCACGGTGAGCGGGACGATCCTCGGCGGGGTCACGGTAACCGGTGGCTGGCCGGAGGTCTGGCGGGCCAATATCGCGCTGCGCGGCGCGACGCGGGTGCTGGCCCGGATCGCCGAGTTTCGCGCCTTTCACCTCGCCCAGCTGGACAAGCGCGCCCGCAAGCTCGACTGGGGGGCGGTGCTGCGGCCCGACGAACCGGTGCGGGTCGAGGTAACGACGAAACGGTCGAAGATCTACCACGCCAAAGCGGCCGCCCAGCGGATCGAACGGGCGATCACGGAGGAGCTGGGCGCGCCGGTCTCGGCTGAGGCCGCCGTTCAGCTCAAGGTGCGGATCGACGACAACCTCGTCACGATCAGCGTCGACACGTCGGGCGAGAGCCTGCACAAACGCGGCCACAAGCTGTTCACCGGCAAGGCGCCGATGCGCGAGAGCATGGCGGCGCTGATGCTGCGCGCCTGCGGCTACAGCGGGACCGAGCCGGTGGTCGATCCGATGTGCGGGTCGGGGACCTTCGTGATCGAGGCGGCCGAGATGGCGGCGGGGCTTCTGCCCGGCCGTGACCGGGCCTTTGCGTTCGAACGGCTCGCGACCTTCGATCCCGGCGTCGTGGCGGCGCTGCGCGGAGCGCCGGTGCGCGAGACCGCGCTGCGGTTCTACGGTTCCGACCGCGACCAGGGGGCGATTGCCGGGGCCACGGAAAACGCGGGCCGGGCCGGGGTCGCGGAGCTCATCCAATTCACCCGCGCGCCGGTGAGCGATCTGCGGCGGCCAGATGGACCGCCGGGCCTGGTGATGATCAACCCACCCTATGGCGGCCGGATCGGCGACCGAAAGAAACTGTTCGCGCTCTACGGATCGCTTGGCGCGGTGCTGGCCGAGCGGTTCGCCGGCTGGCGGGTCGGGCTTGTCACCGATGACGGCGGGTTGGCGAAAGCGACGGGGCTGGATCTGAGCGCTTCGGAGCCGATTGCGCATGGCGGGCTGAAGGTGAAGCTCTATCAGGCCGGTCCGCTCTGACATACGCTGGCGTATGGTATGAGATCGACCCGGTGCCCAGTCCCGATTTGCCCTTTAGGACTTGTGACGTTTTCACGGCTTCATCTCTCGTTAACGGCGCAAACAGCTGTTTTTGAGCGATAAATTCGAATTGACGGAATCCAGAAATCCGGATTTCCGGATTCCTGGATTTGGCCAAGCGCGCGGACAGAACCGCACCGAACCCGAACCAGAACCCGGAGCCGGTCTAGCCGCCCTTGACCCGCTGCATGAGGAATACTTCCGCCCCGTCCGGCACCTCGGCAAACCGGTCGCCGGTTATGATCTCACCGTCGACCGCCACCGACACCCCCGCCGCGATGAAAGGGGCGAGGCCGGGGTGCGCCGCGACCAGCGCGTCAAGCAATGCCCCCACGGTCTCGCCCTCGACCTCGACCACAGTCTCGCCCCCGGTCACGCGCCCGAGCCCGGACCAGAGGTTGACCTCAACCATCCCTACGCCCCCGTATGGCTGCAAGCACGCGGGGCGGGTTCATCGGCAGATCGAAGAGCCGCACCCCGATCGCATCCGCCACCGCGTTGGCCACCGCCGGCAGCGGCGGCGCAATGCCGGTCTCGCCGACCCCGCGCACCCCGAAGGGATGGCCCGGGTTCGGCACTTCGACGATCACCGTATCGATCATCGGCAGATCCGAGGCGACCGGGATGCGGTAATCGAGGAAGCCCGCGTTCTGCAGCCGCCCGTCTTCGCCGTAAACATAGCCCTCGTTGAGCGCCCAGCCGATGCCCTGCACCGCGCCGCCCTGGTACTGGCCCTCGACATAGGCCGGCTGGATCGCCCGGCCGGCGTCCTGCACCACGAGATAGCGCAGGATGGTGACACGGCCGGTGTCGGGATCGACCTCGACATCCACCACATGGGTGCCGAAACTCGCCCCGACCCCGCGCGGAAACCCTTCCCAATGCCCCGAAATCGGCCCGCCGGTGTCGCTCATGTTGGCCGCGATCTCGGCGATGGACATCGGCGGGTGCTTCCCGGCGTTGGGCCCGGCGGGCTGCGCCGCGCCGTCGACCCATTCGACCGCCTCGGGGTCGATCCCCCATTCGCCGGCGGCGCGGCGGCACATCTCCGCAATCGCCTGCTCGGTCGCCAGCACCGCGGCCTTGCCGCTGGCAAAGGTCGCCCGCGAGCCATGGGTCGGCTCGTTGATCCCGAGCGCGCCGGTCTCCACCACGTTGACCCGTACGCTCTCGTATGGAATGCCCAGCGTCTCCGCAACCATCAACCCGAGCGACGCCCGGCCGCCGCCGATATCCGGCGTGCCGACCGAGACCTGCGCGGTGCCGTCTTCGGCGATGGCCATCGAAACCGACGTGTCGCCGTTGTAGTTCATCCAGTAGCCCGTCGCGATGCCGCGGCCCTGGTTCGGCCCGAGCGGCGCGGCGAGGTTGGGATGTGCCTTGGTCGCCTCCAGAACCTCCTTGAGCCCGATCCGCTTGAACTTCGGCCCGTAGCTCGAGCGGTCGCCTTCCTCGACGGCGTTCTTCAGCCGGACCTCGATCGGATCGAGGCCGAGGTCCCGCACCATCTCGTCGATCAGGCTCTCGGCCGCGAAAGCCGCCATCGGCGCGCCGGGCGCCCGGTAGGCCGCCGCTTTCGGACGGTTGGCGAGCACCTCGTAGCCGACATGCTCGACCGCCTCGAGCCTGTAGGGCGCAAAGGCGCATTCCAGCGCCTCGGCGACCGGTCCGCCCGGGAAAGCCCCGCCCTGCATACGAAATTCGGCCCGGGCCGCAGTGATCGTGCCGTCGGCTTTCATCCCGATCTTGACGTCCATCGAGGCCGAAGCCGTGGGCCCGGTGGCGCGCAGCACCTCGGCCCGGTCCATCAAGAGCTTGACCGGCTTGCCGCCCGCCTTCTTCGACAGCGCCAGCGCCAGAGGCTCCATGAAGACCGTGGTCTTGCCGCCGAACCCGCCGCCGATCTCGGAGGGGGTCACCCGCAGTTGCGCGACGTCAAGCCCGAGCACATCGGCGCACATCTTGCGCACGAACCACTGGCCCTGGGTGGTGACCCACATCTCGCCCTTGCCGTCGGCGCCGAGCTGGCCGACGCAGGCCTGCGGCTCGATATAGCCCTGGTGGGTGGCCTCGGTCTTGTAAGTATGTTCGCGCACCAGGTCGGCTTGCGCGAAGCCGGCCTCGACATCGCCGCGGCCGAACTCGATGTACTTCACCACGTTGGGCGGCATACCCTCCGGCACCGTATGGTTCGCCGCGCCCGGCCGGATCGCCGGCGCGTCGGGCCGCATCGCGGTATCGACATCGGTGACATGCGGCAGCACTTCGTATTCGACCCCGATGAGCCGAGCGGCATCTTTTGCGAGCAGCACAGAGGTCGCGGCGACGGCGGCCACGGCGTGGCCGTCATAGAGCGCCGTGTCGCCGGCCATGCTGTTTTCCTGCAGGTCCCAGGCGTCGCCCGTCAGCCCGGTCGGGAAATCGGCGCGCGTGACCACCGCCTTGACCCCGTCGAGGGCGAGGGCCCTGGAGGCGTCGATCTTCACGATCCGCGCATGGGCATGCGGGCTGCGCACCACCGCGCCGAACAGCATGCCGGGCATGGCGAAATCGGCGCCATAGCGCGCGCGGCCGGTGACCTTGTCGAGCCCGTCGGGTCGCAGAACCCGTGTGCCGACCAGTTTGTAGCCCTGTTTCACGTCGTCTTTCGCCATCACGCCGCCCCCCGCATTTCCGCCGCCGCGTCGAGCACCGCGCGCACGATCTTGTCGTAACCGGTGCAACGGCACAGGTTGCCCGCGAGCCAGTAGCGCACCTCTTCCTCGGTCGGGTCCGGGTTCTTTTCGAGGAGCGCCTTGGAGGCGACGAGGAACCCGGGCGTGCAGTAGCCGCATTGCAGTGCGGCATGTTCGAGGAACTTGCGCTGCAACGGGTGCAGCTCTTCGCCCGCGGCCATTCCCTCGATGGTCTCGATCTTTCTGCCCTCGGCCTCGACGCCGAGCACCAGGCAGGACGAGACCAGACGCCCGTCGAGCAGCACCGAACAGGCGC
>JAGRMP010000235.1 GCA_020441225.1 Maritimibacter sp.
ACGCCACGCTCGCGGCGATGCCGGCAACGACCCAGGACCGCTGGTTCGCCCGCGCCTGGCTCGCCTTTCCGGTCGCCGTGGGGCTGCTCGCGCTGTTCTGGACCGTGTCGGGGCTGGTCGGGCTTTGGCGCTTCGAGGCGGCTCTTGAGGTGCTGACGGCGCGCGGGATGGACCCCGGGCTGGCCGCGCTGGCGGTGGGGCTGGGATCGGCCGTGGACATCGGGCTCGGGCTCGCGATCCTGTGGCGGCGCTGGGTGGCGGCGGCGAGCCTGGGGATGATCCTCGTCTCGCTGGGCTACATGGCGGGCGCGGCGCTGGTCGCGCCGGATCTCTGGGCCGACCCGTTGGGCGCGATGGTCAAGGTGCTGCCGGGGATCGGGCTCGCGCTCTTCACCGCGCTGTTGGCGGACGACAGATGAGCCACGAGATCCTGCTTTTCCTCCACGTGATCGGGGCGGCGGTGCTGCTCGGCACCGGGGCAGGGATCGCCTTTTTCATGGTGATCTCGAACCGGTCGGGCGATCCGGCGCTGATTGCCCATGTGGCGGGGATCGTGGTGCTGGCGGACACGGTCTTTACCGCGACGGCGGCCATAGCCCAGCCGGTGACGGGATATCTGCTCGCGCGAAGCGCGGGCTGGCCTGTGCTGGAAGGCTGGGTGGCCTGGGCGCTGGGGCTCTACGTGGTGGTCGGGGCCTTCTGGCTGCCGGTGGTCTGGATCCAGATCCGGCTGCGCGACCTCGCCCGGGCCGCGCGGGACGCGGGGAGGCCGCTGCCGGAGCGCTACCGTCGGCTCTACCGGATCTGGTTCACCTGCGGGTTCCCGGCGTTTTTCGCCGTGCTCGCCATCGTCTGGCTGATGCTGACCAAGCCGGTCTGGTAGGGACGGGCGCGCCGTCAGCCCCGGGCGTCGCCTGTGCCGGCGCCCGGGCAGGTGAGGACGAGGAGGTTGCCCCAGGGGTCGCGCAGCCGCGCGGTGAAGGCGGCGGCCGGGTAGCCGGGGCCGGGCGCGCCCGCGTCCGTTGCGCCAAGTGCAAGGCCGGTGGCATGGGCGGCGGTGACGGCGGCGGGGGTTGCGAGCGCGAAGGCCACTTCCGCGCCGCCGCCGGGTGTGGCCAGGCTGTGCGGGCAATCGGGATGGGCGAGGATCAGCAGCGGCCGGTCGCTGCCCGCGGGGTGGAACCCGGCCCAGGGGCCGGGCGGGGACCGGCGGGTGGCGAATTTCTCCTCCCAGCCGAGCCCTTCCATGAGCTGGCGGTAGAAAGTCATCGCCGCGTCGATATCGCCAATGCCGAGGGTGACGTGGGAAATCATCGGCTTGTCGATCCGGTGGGCGGTGGCGCATGGCAGACGAGGCAGAGCTTGTTGCCGTCGGGGTCGCGGAGATAGCCGCCGTAATAATCGGCATGGTACTGCGTCCTCAGGCCCGGCGGGCCTTCGTCCGCGCCGCCGAGCGCGAGGGCGAGGGCATGGAGGCGGTCGACCTCGGCGCGGGTCTCGAGCTGAAAGGCGACCATCGTGCCGTTGCCGGGCGCGGCCGCCGCGCCGTCCCAGGGCTGGGTGAGGATGAAGAGGGGGCGCGGGGCGTCGGGCCGGACGTAGCCCGCCCAGAAGCGGCCGTCCTCGCGGGCGGCGAATTTTTCGATGAGCCCGAGCGCTTCGGTAAGCGGGCGGTAGAAGGCGAGCGCCCGGTCGGGGTCGGCGATGCCGAGGGTTATGTGCGAGAACATATCGGGGCTCCTGTGTCCGGCGTCCTGCGCGGCTGGGACCGGTGGCCGGGGGGGCGCCGCCCCCCGGGCCCCCCGGGAGTATTTCAGCCAAGAAAAAGGGGGCGGAGGAGGCTGGGCCGGGTTTGGCGGGGCTTGGCGGGGCGGGGCTCAGACTTCCTCGATGCGGATCGCCACCGGGGGGGCGGCGACGACGGGGCTCGCCTTGAGGATATCGAGCGCCTCGTCCAGCTGGCCGCGGCCGCATTTGTGGGTGACGAAGATCACCGGCGCGGTGGTCTGCTTGTGGCCGTGCTGGCGCATCCGGTCGATCGAGATGCCGGCGTCGCCCAGAACCGCCGCCACCTTGGCCATCGCGCCGGGTTTGTCCTGCAATTCCATGCGGATGTAATAGGGTGCGGGGACCACGGCGCGGGCCGGTTTGGCCTTGGCGAGGGTCGCGGCGGGCTGGCCGAAGGTCGAGATGGTGAGCCCGCGCGCGAGGTCGATCACGTCGCCCATCACCGCCGACGCCGTGGGGCCTTCGCCGGCGCCGGGGCCGCGGAGCACGATCTGCTCGACCATGTCGCCCTCGATCACCACCATGTTGGTGCCGCCTTCGAGCTGGCCGAGCGGGCTCTGGGCCGGGAC
>JAGRMP010000236.1 GCA_020441225.1 Maritimibacter sp.
TCTGGGGCTACAAGCTCGCCGTGCGCGACGTGACCGGCGTGCCGGTGGTCAAGGCGCTGGAAGGCCCGATGCGGATCCAGCCCGAAGAGCCGGGCGGCGTGGTCGCCCCGCACCAGGGGCTTGCGGTCAACGACGTCGCCGCCCTCGGCACCAGCGCCGGGCCGGTCGACCAGCTCCGGCTGGCGCCGCCGGTTGCCGAGCTGACCGAAGAGGATGTCCCGGCCCATGCCGGGGGCCTTGCCGACCCGCTGGCCGCGACCGGGGTGACCCGCTCGGCCGAAAACCCGGCCACGGCGCCCTTGCCGTCGAACGGCGGCGAGATCAACGCCGATGCCGCCGTGGCCGAAGCGCTGGGTCTGACCGATATTCCCGGGCTCGATGCGACGTTCGACACCGCGCCCTCGGGCGTCGGCGCGATCGAGGTGATTCCAGAGAGCGTGCCGGGCGTTACCCGCTCGCCGCGCCCGATGCCCAAACCCGCGGGCTTCGCGCCGTTGCCCGAAATCACCGCCGCGATCAACGCGGTGAACGTCTCGGCCGCGGCCGACCGGCCCGCGCCGGCCCGCCCCGGCGACCCGGCCGCGGCAGCGCCAACCGTGGTGCTCGGTCAGGAAATCGATCCGGCCGCGGTCGATCCGGCTGCGCGCCTGGTGCAGCTCGGCGCTTTTCAGAGCCCGGACGAGGCCCGTGCGGGATGGCAGGAGATCGCGGCGCAGAACCCGCAATTGTTCGACAACCGCAACTGGACCATCGAGCGCCGCGAAGCCGGCGGCACGCCGTTCTACCGGCTGCGCGCCATGGGCTTCGGCGGGTTGCAGGACGCGCGCGCCTTCTGCGCCGCGCTGGTCGCCGCGAAGGGCACCTGCGTGCCGGTGGTCGACAATGCGGCCGAGACGGCCGCCAACTGATGTCCGGCGCCGGAGCCGCGATCTTCGGCTGCGAAGGCCTGCGCCTGTCCCGCGAAGAGGCGCGGTTCTTCCAGGGTGCCGATCCTTTCGGCTTCATCCTGTTCGCCCGCAACGTCGAAAGCCCCGACCAGCTCCGCTGGTTGACCACCGAACTGCGCGAAGCGGTCGGCTGGGAGGCGCCGATCTTCATCGATCAGGAGGGCGGTCGCGTCGCACGGATGCGCGCGCCCCACTGGCGCGACTGGCTGCCGCCGCTCGAACAGGTGGCGCAGAACAAGCGCGGCGCGGCGCGCGCGATGCAGATCCGCTACCGGATTATTGCCGACGAGCTGCGCGCGGTGGGGATCGACGGCAATTGCGCCCCGATCGCCGATCTCGCCTATCCCGAGACCCACCCGATCCTGAAGAACCGCTGTTACGGCGACGACGTGGTGCGGGTCGCCGACATTGCCGCCGCCGTCGCGGTCGGCCTCGTCGAGGGCGGCGTGCTGCCGGTGGTCAAGCACATCCCCGGCCATGGCCGCGCCCAGGTCGACAGCCACGAGGGGCTGCCCCGGGTCAAGGCCAAGGCCAAACAGCTCCGGGTGACCGATTTCCTCGCCTTCCAGACCGTCGCCGGGCTGCCGATGGCGATGACCGCGCATGTGGTCTACGAGGCGCTCGACCCCGACAACCCCGCCACCACTTCGGCCAAGGTCATCGGCCAGATCCGCGATACCATCGGCTTCAAGGGCCTGCTCATGACCGACGACATCTCGATGGGCGCGCTCTCCGGCCCGATCGAGACCCGCGCCCGCGCCGCGCTGGAGGCGGGCTGCGATATCGTGCTGCACTGCAACGCAAAGCGCGACGAGATGCAGGCCGTCGCCGGGGCCGCAGGGCTCATGAGCCCGGCCGCACGGGCGCGCGCGGAAGACGCGCTCGGCTGGCGGCGCGACCCGGAGCCCGTTGACATTGCGGCGCTGGAAGCCGAATTTCGGGCCTTGATGACCGGAGAAGCCCCCGGGGACATTTGACCCCGCCGCCGCCCATGCAGAACGACGATTTCCAACCCGACGTGCTCAGCGTCTCGGAGCGCCTTGCCGCCGAGGCGCTGATCGTCGATGTCGATGGCTTCGAGGGGCCGCTCGATCTGTTGCTGACGCTCGGGCGGACGCAGAAGGTCGATCTGCGCAAGGTCTCGATCCTCGGCCTCGCCGAGCAATACCTGGTGTTCATCGAAAAGGCGCGGGAACTGCGGCTGGAGCTTGCCGCCGATTACCTCGTCATGGCCGCCTGGCTCGCCTTCCTGAAATCGCGCCTGCTGTTGCCGCCGGACCCGACCGAAGACGGCCCCTCGGGCGAGGAACTGGCGGCGCATCTCGCCTACCAGCTCGAACGGCTCCAGGCGATGCGCGACGCCGCCGCCCGGCTCATGGGCCGCGACCAGCGCGGCCGCGAGTTCTTCGCCCGCGGCGTGCCCGAGGACGTGACCCGCACCCGCCGGGTGAGCTACACGGCCACGCTGATGGACCTGATGCAGGCCTATGCAAGGATCCGCACCAAGGACGAGTTCCGCCCCTTCGTCATGGACCGCGACAACCTGATGACGATGGAAGAGGCGCTCGACCGGATGCGCGGGCTGATCGGCTTTGCCGGCGAATGGTCGGACCTCAACTCCTGGCTGCCCGAGGGCTGGGAGACCGACCCGGTGCGCCGCCGTACCGCCACCGCCGCCACCTTTGCCGCCTCGCTGCAGCTGGTGAAGGAAGGCCAGCTCGAACTGCGCCAGGGCGAGACCTTTGCGCCGATCCAGATACGGAAGAAGCATTGATGGCCGAGACCGACGAACCGATCCAGGAAGAAAGCCTGTTCGAAGCGCCGCCGATGGGCGAGCAGGAACGCATGGTCGAGGCCGTGCTGTTTGCCTCCTCCGAACCGGTGACGGTGGCCGAGCTGTCGGCCCGGATGCCGCACGGGTCGGACCCGGCCGAAGCGCTCGTGCACCTGCGCAAACGCTACGAGGGGCGGGGCATACGCGTGGTCAAGGTCGGCGACGCCTGGGCGATCCGCACCGCGCCCGACCTCGGCTTCCTGATGCACAAGGAGGTGGTCGAGACCCGCAAGCTCTCGCGCGCCGCGATCGAGACGCTGGCGATCATCGCCTATCACCAGCCGGTGACCCGCGCCGAAATCGAGGAAATCCGCGGCGTCGCCGTCAGCCGGGGCACCGTCGATCTGCTGATCGAGCTCGAATGGATCCGCTTCGGGCGGCGGCGGATGACCCCGGGGCGACCGGTGACCTTCGTGGTCACGCAGGAGTTTCTCGACCACTTCGGGCTCGAAAGCGCGCGCGACCTGCCGGGGCTCAAGGAGCTGCGCGCCGCCGGGCTTCTCGACAACCGCCTGCCGCCGGGCGCGGCGCTGGGGGACGGGGACGAGGACGAAGACCTCGGCGACGAGGACCAGGACGATCTGTTCGAAGAGGATTGACGGTAGGGCCGGGCCCACCGAGGCGCGCAGCGCCGAGGCCCCCTTGGCCCCCGAGGCGCCTTTGCCCTGCAATTGCTGAGCTGGCGCCATATTCCCTGCACGAATCCGCGCTAGGGAGAACCGGCCCGAAGGAGCCCCACATGAACGCCGAGCGCCTCATCTCCATGATCCTGCGCCAGCTCACCCGCAAGCTGGTCAACCGCGGTGTCGATGCCGGGATCGACCTTGCCGCCCGGCGGGGCCGGTCGGCGGAAGAGATGACACCGCAAGAGCGCGCCCGGGCCCGGCAGGCGTCTCAAAGCGCGAAACAGACCGCCAAACGCGCCCGGCAGGCGGCCCGGCTGGTGCGCCGGTTGCGCTGAGCGCGCCTCCCTTTTTCTTGGGTCAAATACTCAACGCGGCGTCACGCCTTGGGCGTGACTCCGGCCCAACGGGTGTGCCGCCCCGGCGCGCGACGCTCGACACCGGCCCCGGTCAGGCCCCGGGCGCGCGGAAATGCTTGGACAGCTTCAGCCCCTGGCCCTGGTAGTTCGACTTGATCCCCGCGCCGTAGAGCGTTTCGGGCACTTCGGCCATGCGCTCGTAGACCAGCCGCCCGACCACTTGCCCGTGTTCGAGCGCGAAGGGGGCCTCGTGGCAGCGCACTTCGAGCACCCCGCGCGAGCCCGCGCCGCCCGCCGCGTCATGGCCGAAGCCGGGATCGAAAAAGCCCGCGTAATGCACCCGGAACTCGCCGACCATGGCGAGGTAGGGTGCCATCTCGGCGGCGCAATCGGGCGGGATATGCACCGCCTCGCGGCTCACCAGGATGTAGAAGGCGCCGGGGTCGAGGATGATCCGGCCGTCGCGCGCATGGATCGGCTCCCAGAACTCCGCCGGGTCGTAATGGCCGATCCGATCGAGGTCGATCACCCCGGTATGGGGCTTGGCCCGGTAGCCGACGAGATCGCCCGCCCTGGGGCGCAGATCGACCGAGAAGGCGAGCCCGTGGTCGATCACCGCCGTGCCGTCGACCAGCTTGCTCTCGGCATGGCGGGCGCGCAGATCCGCGTCCGAGAGCACAGCCTGGCCCGCCCGGAACCGGATCTGGTTGAGCCGCATCCCCGGGCGCACCAGGACCGAGAAGCTCTGCGGGCAGATCTCGGCGTAGAGCGGCCCGTCGTAGCCCGGCGCGATCCGGTCGAACTCGACCCCGTCGTCGGTGATGAGGCGGGTGAGCAGATCGAGCCGCCCGGTGGAGCTCTTCGCATTGGCGACGGCGGTCACGCCCGCGGGCAGCCGCAGCCGTTCCATCAGCGGCACCACGTAGACCGCGCCTTTTTCGAGCACCGCGCCGTTGCCGAGCGAGAAGCTGTGCATGGTGAACTCTTCGAGCCGGTCTTCCACCCGGTTGCCGTTGCCCGCGAGGAACGAGGCGCGGACCCGGTAGGCGGTGGCGCCCAGGCGCAGATCGAGCGAGGCGGGCTGGATCTGGTCGGGGAGAATCGGCGGCGTGGCGTCCAGTGTTCCGGCCTCGATCATCGCCGAGAGGGCCTGCGCGGGCAGAACGCCGGTACCGAAGGCAGAGGTGCCGTTGGACATGATCCCTCCCGGGTCCCTTCAGCGCGGCGGTTTGGAGGAGGGTGCCGGCTTTTCGGCGGTGGTTATGGTCGGGCTAGCAGGACTTGAACCTGCGACCTTCCGTCCCCCAGACGGACGCGCTACCAGACTGCGCCATAGCCCGACGTGAGGCTCTTCATACCGGTTTTGCCGCGCGGGGCAAGCGCGAATGCACGCCGAAAGCACGGCAAATCGCTCAGAACGGCCGTCGTCCGTCCGGTGTCGTCCCGAGCCGCCCGGACAGCGCCTGGAGCCGGTCGGCATAGGCCTGGAGCATCGCCGGGCTGAGCCGCATCGGGGCGGCCGGGCGATGGGTCAGGGGGCGCGCGCGCCGAAGCGCGGCGGCGAGGGCCGGCGCGCGGTCGAGCGCGGCGTCGTCCTCGGGATCCGGGCCAATGTCGGGCAGGACCAGATCGGGGCCGGGCGTCTTGGGCGGAGCCGGGGCCGCGGCCGGCGCGGGCGCATCCTCGTCGCGCGCCGCGATATCGGCGTCCTTCGGCGCGGCGTCGTCCTCGGAGTCGGTGGCGGGCGTGTCTTCGGCGGTTGCGCCCTGCGGTGTATCCTCGTGGGCGGTCTCCTGCGCGGGGGCGGGCGCGGAAGGTTCGGGCGCAAGACCGGCCGACAGTGCGTCACCGGTGGCTTCCGCGAGGTCTTCCGCCGCGTCGTCGTCTACGGCCGGACCGTCGCCGTCGCCGTCGCCGTCGCCAACCGGGGCCGGAGGCGCGGCGTGGTCGGGCAGGGGCGGCATGGCATCCGCGTCGCCAGCAGCCGCTTCCGACGGGTCTCGGGATCCGTCGTCGGGGCCCTCGCTGGCGTCGGGCTCGGCCTCATGGGACCGAAACTCGAGCGCCTCCAGCGTATCGTCGAGGGGCGTGTCGTCGGGGGGCGCATCGTCCGCGGGCGCATCGTCTGCGGGCGTATCGTCTGCGGGCGCATCGTCTGCGGGCGTATCGTCCGCATCCCGGGCGTCCGCCTCTTGCGCCTCTCCAAACGCGACCGGCTCCGGGACCGGTGCACTGTCGTCGTCGTCGGCCTCTTCGGGTGTCTCGGTCGGGCCGGTGTCCGGCTCTTCGGCCGCTGCCGCTTCCGCATCCGTCGCGGTCCCGGGGTCGATCGCCGCCGGGGCTGCGAGGTCTTCCGCGACGTCGCCGGCTTCGGTCTCCGGCGCGGTCTCCTGTGCGAACGCGGGCGCGCCCTCCGGCACGTCTTCTGGCACGTCCTCTGGCACGTCCTCCGGCGCGACATCCGGGACTTCTTCAGGCGCGGCAGGCGCCACGGGTTCGGGCGGGGCCTCGGCTTCGACCGCATCCTCGATATCGTCGTCGAAGACCTGCGTCACGCGCGCCGGTGCCGGCCGCGCGGGCTCGGGCGCGGTGTCGGGGCTTATGTCCCTGAGGTCGCCGGGCTGGTCGAGCGGGGGCGACATCGCCGCCACGTAGCGCACGCCGTTTTCGCGCAAAAGCTTCTGCACCCCGCGAATGGTCATCCCGTCTTCATGCAGGAGTTTCCGGATGCCGCCGAGCAATTCCATGTCGCTCGGGCGGTAGTAGCGCCGTCCGCCGGCGCGCTTGACCGGTTTGACCTGGCCGAACCGGCTTTCCCAGAACCGCAGCACATGCGCGGGCACCCCGAGCCAGTCGGCAACTTCGCTGATCGTGCGAAAGGCCTCCGGGGATTTGTTGTCCATGTCTGCGCCTGTTTACTGCTTGTTCGTTAAGGACCGGGCGAGATCAGCGTTTGTTCCCCGCTGCGACCCGGTCTTTCATAAGGTGCGATGGTCGGAAGGTCAGCACTCGCCGGGGCAGGATCGGCACCTCTTCGCCGGTTTTCGGGTTGCGCCCGATCCGGGCCGCCTTGTTGCGCACGCTGAAGGTGCCGAAGGAGGAGATCTTGACCGTTTCGCCGCGCACCAGCGCGTCGGACACATGCCCGAGGACGCTCTCGACCAGCTGCGCGCTTTCGTTGCGCGATAGCCCCACTTCGCGGAAAACAGCCTCGCTCAGGTCCATCCGCGTCAAAGTCTTTCCGCTCATGTGTCCTCCGGGGTCTGATTGCGAGAGTGTGGGGTCACTTGGTTTTCAAGTCAAGATCAACGGTTTGGCGCAAGGCGTTGAGGCTGTGGATAGGTCGCACCGCTGTGCCGTTGCCGACACGTCACATGGGGGAATCCCCGAGGGTTGTGACACAAAACGCCGTTACCAGCGCACAACCACCGCGCCCCAGGCGAGGCCGCCGCCGATCGCTTCGGTGACCACGAGGTCGCCCGGCTTGAGCTGGCCGGCCGATTTGCCCACCGAAAGCGCCAGCGGAATCGATGCGGCCGAGGTGTTGCCGTGGTCCTGGACGGTGAGCACCACCTTGTCCATGCCGAGCCCCATCTTCCTGGCGGTACCCTCGATGATGCGGATATTGGCCTGGTGCGGCACCAGCCAGTCGAGGTCGCCATGCCCGAGCCCGGCCTTCTCGAGCGCCGCGTCGGCGGTCTGGGCGAGCTTCACCACCGCCTGGCGGAACAGGGGATTGCCCTGCATCCGGACCTTGCCGGCCTGGCCCGTGGTCGAGACGCCGCCGTCGACATAGAGCATGTCGCGGAACTGGCCGTCGGAGTTGAGATCGACGGCCAGGATGCCCCGGTCGTCGGAGCTGCCGGCGCCCTCGGCGGCCTCGAGCACCAGCGCGCCGGCGCCGTCGCCGAACAGCACGNNTGGCGCGGTCTTCCATGTCGAGGATGCGCGAAAAGGTTTCGGCGCCGATCACCAGGACCCGCGATGCCTGGCCCGACACGATCAGCGCGTTGGCCTGGGCGAGGGCGTAGACGAATCCGGCGCAGACCGCCTGGATGTCGAAGGCGAAGCCCTGCTGCATCCCGAGCCCGGCCTGGACCATGGTGCCGACCGAGGGGAAGGTGAGGTCCGGGGTCGAGGTGGCGACGATTACCGCGTCGAGATCGGCGGCTGTTATCCCGGCGTCCGCCAGCGCCGCGCGGGCGGCGGCGGTGGCCATTTGCGACGTGGTCTCGCCTTCGGCGGCGAAATGCCTGCGCGCAATGCCGGTGCGGGTGCGGATCCATTCGTCGGACGTGTCGACCTTGTCCTCGAACCAACTGTTGGGCACGACCCGTTCCGGCAGGTAATGGCCGACGCCGCGCACGACCGCTCGCATAGTCATTGGGTTTGCCCTTCTTGTTCTTCTTCGCCCGCCGTCGCGGTCCCGGCTTGCGGCTCGCCGGCGGCCACCGAGGCGACCCTGGCCGCCAGCCGGTGGTTGAAATCGTGCCGCGCGAGGTCGAAGGCGAGGTTGACCGCCGCGGCGATCCCGGTGGCATCGGCGCCGCCATGGCTTTTCACCACGGTGCCGTTGAGCCCGAGGAACACGCCGCCGTTCACGTGCCGCGGATCGGTGCGGGCGATCAGGGCCCGGATCTGGCGCGAGGCGAGCAGCGCGCCGAGCCGGGCGAAGGGCGTGGCCTTGAAGGCTTCGCGGAAGAAATCCTTGAACAGCCGGGCGGTGCCCTCGGCGGTCTTGAGCGCGACGTTGCCGGTAAAACCGTCGGTGACGATCACGTCGACCTTGTCGGAGGGGATGTCGGAGCCTTCGACATTGCCGATGAAGCTGAACTGTCCAGCGTCCTGGGCTGCGGAAAGCAGCTCGGCGGCCGCCCTGATCTCATTGCCGCCCTTGTGCGCTTCGGTGCCGACATTGAGCAGCCCGACCCGCGGCCGGGTGACCCCGAGCGAGTTGCGCGCGTAGGACGCGCCCATCAGCGCGTATTGCAGGAGGTCCGCGGCATCGGCGCGCACATCGGCGCCGACGTCGAGCATCACGTTGAAGCCCTGCGGGTTGCGCGACGGCCAGTAGCAGGCGATGGCGGGGCGGTTGACGCCCTCGAGCTTCCTCAGCCGCATCATCGACAGCACCATCAGCGCGCCGGTATTGCCGCAGGACACGGCGACTTCGGCATCGCCGTCATGTACCGCCTCGATCGTCGAATACATCGAACTGTTCTTGCCCGACCGCAGCACCTGCGCGGGCTTGTCTTCCATCGTCACCACGTCGTCGGCATGGCGGATCTCGCAGCGGTCGGCGAGGCCCGGGCGGCGGGCGACGAGGGTTTCCAGCGTCGGGCCGTCGCCGTTCACGATGAAGGAAAGATCGGGGTTCTGCTTGGCAGACAGAGCAAGACCGGCGACAACCGCCGCCGGCCCGCGATCTCCGCCCATGGCGTCGACCGATACGGTAATCCTGCGCGGCCCTTTGGTCGCGGCGCCCTCAGCTGTGTCCGATGGTGCCGTCATTTCGGGGCCATGCGCCAGATCGGCTTACGCCGCGTCTTCGTCGTCGAAGACGGCCTCGTCGACCATCGCCACCACTTCGCGGTCGTTGTACGACCCGCAGGACGGGCAGACGTGATGCGGGCGCTTGAGCTCGCCGCAGGAGGGGCATTCGTTCGGGTTCGCGGCAACCAGAGCGTCGTGGCTGCGGCGCATGTTGCGGCGCGACCGCGTGACTTTATTCTGAGGGACGGCCATGTCCAACCTCGATGTTCGGGGGCGTCGCGCGCCCGGGCACCATGGCCTTCGCCACGTGCACCCGGCTGTCTCGGCCCGGTGTTTCCTGAGTCTGACCGCCCTCTTATGCGTTATCGCACCGGCTGTCCAACCCATCTTGAGAAAGAGCGGCGGAAAATACTGCGAATCTCCTGCGGTGCAAGCGATTTGTTCGGGCGGGTCGGTGCCGGTGTTGCGGGGCCGCTGCGGCCCCGGTCCGGCGCGCGCCGGGGCCGGCGAACCAGCGGCGCGTCGGCCTGTGGTGCTCAGTCCGCGCCGTCGTCCTTCGCGAGCTTGTCGCGCAGCGACGCGAGGCCGGCGAAAGGCTTGGCGTCGTCGTCGGTCATCGGCGCCTTGCCCGGCTCGGTGAACACCGCTTCGTCGAGATCGGCCCCCTCGGCGCGCGGCCAGGCGGGCAACGCCAGCGCCAGCGCCTCGACCATGATCGCGCCGAGGTCGATCGCGGTCCCGAGCGGCTCGGTGTCGACATCCTCGGGCAATTCCACCTCGTCGCCCTGGGGCGGCTCCCAGCCGGCGACGAAGCTGCGCCCGACCGGTTCCTCGATCCGGGTGACAACCGGGGCGAGGGTGACGACGCAGGGCTGCACCACCGTCGCGCCCAACTGTCCGACAAAGCGCCAGTCGCGGGCGCCGAGCGGCACCAGATCGCCGTCGAGCCGCAACTTGCGCAGCTCCAAAAGCCCCAGTTCGGCGGCGATCCGCTCACGGGCGGCGGCATCGGGGCGGATCTCTATGCTGCGGCTGCGCCCGCGC
Source organism: Maritimibacter sp. (assembly GCA_020441225.1). Next base: position 10,301 of record JAGRMP010000236.1, read on the forward strand.
GCAAGATCGGCGACGCGGAGGATGTGGGCGTGTTCGAAATCGGGAGCAGTCATGGCTAAGCGCTTTCGTTGCTTGAATACGGCCGCGTCCTCCGGTAAGTCGATTGAGAGAACACACCCGGCATATTCAAGGGGGGCTTGGATGTCGAGACATGGACCGATGTTGCGAGGCATCGCGGCTGCTGCCGTGGTGCTGACGCTCGCGTCCTGTTCGCCGGTCTTCACCTATCATGGATTCGTCCCCACCGACGAAGATCTCGAAGAGATCGAAGTCGGGCTCGACACCCGCGCCACCGTTGCCTCGATCATCGGCAAGCCCGGGGCCTCGGGCCTGCTCGAGGAGAGCGGCTGGTACTACGTGCGGTCCGAGTTCGAACACGCACCGGTGCGCGGGCCCCAGGAGATCGACCGCCAGGTGGTGGCGATCAGCTTCGACGAGGATAACGTGGTCGCCAATGTCGAGCGCTTCGGGCTCGAACGCGGCGAGGTCGTCGTACTGTCGCGCCGTGTGACCGATTCGAACATCGCCGGGGTCAGCTTCCTCGGCCAGCTCTTCGGCAGCACCGCCTCCGCCGCCAATATCGCCCGGATCTTCTCTTCCCAATAGCCCCGGCCCCGCCGCGCTGCCTGCCGCGCCGCGGCGGAGTCGCCCGTTGTGCGGGGCTCAGCCCGCGCCGGTCCCGTCACCCGGTGCGTCATCGCCGGCCGGGCGGAACTCGATCGCGACCCCGTTGATGCAGTAGCGCAGCCCCGTGGGCGGCGGACCGTCGGGAAAGACATGGCCGAGATGGGCGCCGCAATCGGTGCAATGCACTTCGGTCCGGCGCATCCCGTGGCTGGTGTCGAGGCTTTCGCCCACCGGCGCGTCCGCGCCGCCGACCCGGTTGAAACTGGGCCAGCCGCAATGGGCGTTGAACTTGTCGGCCTGGTCGAACAGCACCGCCCCGCAGCAGGTGCAATGGTAACTGCCCGGGATCTCGGGGAAATCGTCGTTGGAATGCGGGCGTTCGGTGCCGTGGTTGCGGGTAACCTCATAGGCCAGCGGGCTCAGTTGCGCGCGCCATTCAGCGTCGGTCTTCACGATTTTGTGCCCGGGCTTGGACATGGATCCCCTTTCGTCATCTGGAGGTCATCTGTTGCAGCGACCGTGGGTAAGACACAAGCTAGGTAGACGGATGGCCTTTCGGCAAGGGCAAGGGGGCTCCGGGTGGGTCAAAAGACCTTGAACGATGAGCGGATATTCGAAACCGCGCGCTACCGGGTGCGGCTCGCCGCCACCGCGGCGGATCTCGCGCGCGCCCAGGCGCTCCGGGCGCGGCTGTTTCGCGGCGCGACCGGCGGTTCGGATGCCGACCGCTTCGATCATCTGTGCCGCCACCTGCTGGTCGAGGACCGGGACACCGGGGCCGTGGTCTGTACCTGCCGTCTCCTGGAACTGTCCGACGGCAGCCGGATCGGCGAGAGCTATTCGGCGCAATTCTACGAGCTGGCGGCGCTTGGCGGCTTTGCCGGGCGGATGGTCGAGATCGGCCGTTTCTGCATCGCCCCGGAGGCGCGCGACACCGATGTGCTGCGCCTCGCCTGGGCGGCGCTGACGCGGATGGTCGAGGCCGAGGGGATAGAGCTCCTGTTCGGCTGTTCCTCCTTTCCAGGCACCGACGCGGAGGCGTTTCGCGATGCGTTCGCGCTGCTCGCGGCCCGCTACATGGCGCCGCGCAAATGGCTGCCGCGGGTCAAGGCGCCCGAGGTGGTCCGCTTTGCCCGCGTCCCACGGGGCAAACCCGATCTGAAGAGGGCGCAGAAGACCATGCCGCCGCTGCTCAGGACCTACCTCGCGATGGGTGGCTGGGTCTCCGACCACGCGGTGCGCGACCGCGATCTCGGCACGCTGCACGTTTTCACCGGTCTCGAGGTGGGCCAGGTGCCCCCGG
>JAGRMP010000017.1:0-4072 GCA_020441225.1 Maritimibacter sp.
TCGCCGCCCTTGAGCCGCAGCACCCGCTTGCCGGCCTTGGCCAGATCCACCAGCAGCGCCGAGATCTCGCCCTGTTTCGGCGAGGCCCGCCCGCCGCGCTTGCCCATGTCGATCCGCTCGGCTGCGGGGTTGGCCCAGGCGAGGATCGCGGGCGCGACGAGGGCGTCATGCACGATCACGTCGGCCTGGCCGAGCGCGTTGAGCGCATGCAGGGTGAGAAGGCCGGGATCGCCGGGGCCGGCGCCGACGAGCCAGACCCAACCGGGCTGCATCGCGGGCCAGTCATTGGGCGGGAGGGAAGAATCCGTCATGGGGGGAGTTATGGCGCGGTCGGGAGCGAGGGGCCAGCCCCTCGCGCTCCCCGGAGTATTTGGCCCAAGAAAAAGGAGCGGCCTTGTTGCGGGCGGACCGGGGCCCCATAGTCCGCGGCATGGAGACGCCTTCGAAGACCCTGCGCCGGGGCTGGACCACCGGGGCCTGCGCCACAGCTGCCGTGAAGGCGGCGCTGGAGGCGCTGTGGGGCGGCGCGGCGCCGGCGGAGGTCACGATCACGCTGCCGCGCGGCGAGACGCCGCGCTTTGCGGTGGCCGAGGCGGCGGTCGGGGAGGGCTGGGCCGTTGCCGGGGTGGTCAAGGATGCGGGCGACGATCCCGACGTCACCCACGGCGCACTGATCCGGGCGCGGGTGCAGCCCGGCGGTGCGGGGGTGACATTTGTTGCGGGCGAGGGCGTGGGGACCGTCACGCGCCCCGGCCTGCCGGTGCCGCCGGGGGCGCCCGCAATCAACCCGGTACCGCGCGAGATGATGGCGGGGGTCGTCGCAGAGATGGCCGCGCGGTTCGGTGAGCCGGGCGACGTGGAGATCACGATCTCGGTGCCGGGGGGAGCCGAGATGGCGGCCAGGACCTGGAACCCGCGGCTCGGCATCGTCGGCGGGATCTCGATCCTCGGCACCACCGGCATCGTGCGGCCGTTTTCCTGCTCCGCCTGGATCGCGTCGATCCACCGCGGCATCGACGTGGCACGGGCCGCCGGGCTCACCCATGTCGCGGGCTGCACCGGGGCGACGAGCGAACGCGCGGTGCAGGCGCTCCACGGGCTCCCCGACCACGCGATGCTCGACATGGGCGATTTCGCCGGCGGGATGCTGAAGTACCTCGCCCGTCACCCGGTCGAGCGGGTCACCATCGGCGGCGGGCTCGGCAAACTTGCGAAGCTTGGGCAGGGCGCGCTGGACTTGCACTCCGCCCGCAGCCAGGTCGACTTCGCCCGGCTTGCGGAGCTGGTCGGGGACGATCGGGTTTCTGCGGTGAACACCGTTCTGCAAGCCTATGAAATCTTGGGGAAACGTCTCGCAGAGGTCATCGCGGAGGCAGCGCTCGATGCGGTGGTTGCGCGGTTCGGGACGGAGATGGCCTTCGACATCGTCGCGGTCGACCGGGAGGGCGCGGTGATCGCGCGGGCGGGGCTGTGAAGGTCCTCTTGCTGGCCGGCACGGCCGAGGCGCGCGCGCTCGCAGCGCGGCTGAAGGGCGACCGGCGGTTCGAGGTCGTCGCCTCTCTGGCCGGGGCCATACGGGCGCCGGCGGCCTATGCGGTGCCGGTGCGGTTCGGCGGGTTTGGCGGCACGCCAGGTCTTGTAAAATTCATTGAAGACAACGCTGTGGGCGGCGTTATTGATGCGACGCATCCGTTCGCCCGGGTGATGCCGCGCCGCGCGCAGGCCGTCTGCGCAGGCCTTGGCCTGCCGTACCTGCGGCTTGACCGTCCCGGCTGGACGCCCGGGCCGGGGGATCGCTGGCGCTTTGTCGAGGGCGCCGCAGAGGCGGGCGAAGAGATCGCGCCGGGCGCGCGGGTCTTCCTCGCGACGGGTGCGCGGTCGCTGGGCGATTTCGCCGCGCTGGCGGCGCGGCGTTACGTGGTCGCGCGGGTGATCGACCCGCCCGACCGCCCGTTTCCCTTCCCGCGGGGCCAATGGCTGGTCGGCCGACCGCCGTTCACGGAGGCGGACGAGATCGCCACCCTGCGCGCCCATCGCATCGACGTGCTGGTCGCCAAGAACGCGGGCGGGCCGGCCGACGCGAAGCTCGCCGCCGCGCGTGCGCTCGGGCTTCCGGTCGTGCTCCTGAACCGCCCGCCGCCGCCGCCCGGCGACCGGGTGGAATCCGTCGCGGCGGCGCTTGCCTGGCTGGAGCGGCTGGCGTGACGGGACGGATCCTCGAAACGCAGGCCGATCTTGCCGAGGGCGCGGCCTGGCTCGCAGCCGCCGACCCGCGTCTGGCCCCCGCGCTCGCCCTGCCGTTGCCCTTGCGCCGCCGACCGGGCGGCTACCGTGCGCTGCTCTGGGCGATCACCGGACAGCAGCTCTCGACCGCCTCCGCCGCCGCCTGCTGGGCGCGGATCGAGGCAGCGGGGTTCGATCAGCCGATGCGCGTGGCCGAGGCCCCCGAAGAGGCCCTGCGCGCCGCCGGATTCAGCCGCCAGAAGGCGCGCTACGCCAAGGCGCTCGCGACGGCGGAGATCGACTACGCGGCGCTCGCGGCGCTGCCCGACGACGACGTCGCCGCGATCCTCACCGCCGTCCCCGGGATCGGCCGCTGGACCGCGGAGATCTACCTCGCCTTCAGCCTCGGGCGCGCCGACGTGCTGCCGGCGGGCGATCTCGCGCTGCAGGAAGCCGCCCGGCACCTGATCGGGCAGGAAACCCGCCCGACCGAGCGCGAGCTGCGCGTCCTCGCTGCCGCCTGGTCGCCCTGGCGGGGCGTTGCGGCCCGGGCGCTCTGGGCCTATTACCGGGTTGTGACCAACAGGGAGGGGACCCGATGAGCCGGGAACTGCACTTCAAACGCCGCCCGCCGGCTTCCGGCACCGTCAAATCGGTGGTGGTGTTCCTGCACGGCTACGGCGCCGATGGCGCGGACCTGCTGGGCCTCGCCGACCCGCTCGGGCCCCATATGCCCGACACCGCCTTCATCGCGCCCGACGCGCCCGATCCCTGCACGAGCAACCCGATGGGCTTCCAGTGGTTCCCGATCCCCTGGATCGACGGTTCGTCGGAAGAGGAGGCGAGCGCAGGCGCGCTGCAGGCCGTGAAGGACGTCGACGCCTTCATCGCCCAGGTGCTGGCGCAGGAAGAGATCGCGCCCGACCGGCTCGTGGTCTTCGGTTTCAGCCAGGGGGCGATGCTGGCGCTGCGCGCGCTGGTGCTGCGCGACGAGCCGATTGCGGGCATCGTCGCCTGTTCGGGCCGCGTGCTCGACCCCGAAAGCTATGCCGCGACGGTGCGCGCCCGACCGCCGGTGCTGCTCATGCACGGCGACCAGGACGACGTGGTGCCGCCGGGGTATTTCAACGAGGCGGGCCAGGTGCTGGAGGCGGCAGGCTTCGAGGTCTACGGCCATGTGATGGAAGGCACCGGCCACGGAATCGCGCCCGACGGGCTTTCGGTGGCGCTGAGCTTCATGGCCGACAAGCTCGGGATTGCGCTCAATCCGGGGTGAGATCCGGTTTTTCACTGGACCGGCGGCGGCCGGGGGGTCCACCCGTCGTGCCGGAGGCACGCCTTCGGCGTGACACCCCCGGGAGTATTTGGACCAAGAAAAAAGGCGCGCGGTGCGATGCGCTTTGACCGGGGGCGCGAGACACACCATATTGGGTCCGTTCCGACGGGAAGGCGAAAGCGATGAAAGACCAGGTTGAGATCGAGACGCTGATGCAGGAGATCGGCGCGCGGGCCAAGGCGGCGGCGGCGGAGCTGGCCTTTGCTTCGGCGGAGGCGAAGACGGCGGCGTTGATGAAGGCGGCGGAGGCGATCCGCGCACGGTCGGGCGAGATCATCGCCGCCAATGCGCGCGATCTCGACTATGGCCGCGAGAAGGGGCTGAGCCCGGCGATGATGGACCGGCTCGCGCTCGACGAGGGCCGGATCGAAGGCATCGCCCAGGGTCTTGAGGCGGTGGCGGGCTTTCCCGACCCCGTCGGTGCGGTCATGGCCGAATGGGACCGGCCTTCGGGCCTGCACATCAAGCGTGTGCGCACGCCGCTCGGCGTGATCGGCGTGATCTACGAGAGCC
>JAGRMP010000017.1:4110-4319 GCA_020441225.1 Maritimibacter sp.
CAATGCGGTGATCCTGCGCGGCGGCTCGGAAAGCTTCCATTCCTCGCAGGCCATTCACGCCTGCCTGGTCGACGGGCTCAGGGCGGCGGGCCTGCCCGAGGATGCGATCCAGCTCGTCCCGACCCGCGACCGGGCCGCGGTGACGGCGCTCTTGCACATGGTCGACACCGTCGACGTGATCGTGCCGCGCGGCGGCAAGGGCCTCGTCG
>JAGRMP010000237.1:0-3621 GCA_020441225.1 Maritimibacter sp.
CGCAACGTGGGCTATGCCTTCCGGCTGACGTTCCTGAACAAATGCGACGAGCTGGAGCGCCAGACGGTGGCGGAGTTCTACCAGCGGTGTTTCGACGAGGAACTGCCGGAATCGGCGGCGAGCGCCGCGCTGGCGTGAGGGGCGGACCCGGCCGCCGGCCGCAACAGCCGGCGGCGACGGGTCCCCTGATGTGATGTGAACGGCGTGGATCGGACGCGCAGGTCCCGGACGGGTATGCGCGTCACGCGGTCCGTGTCACGCCGCGCGCGCGGCCATCGTCGCTTGCGCCCACCAGAGGAGATCGGCGAGCATCGCATCGAGCGAGGGCGCGATGTGGTCCTCGATCGCATTCATCGGCGCGTCCTCTCCCATCGGGCTCACCTTGAAGAAATCGGCGCCGCCGACGTGAACCGCGCCGCGCACCGGCACCATCTGCAGCTCGACCGCGATCATCCGCAGGTGTTCGAGCGCCCGCGCCCCGCCCATCGAGCCATAGGCCAGCGCGCCCATCGGCTTGTGGTTCCATTCCACGTAAGCCTGGTCGAGCGCGTTCTTGAAGGCGCCGGGGATCGAGTGGTTGTATTCGGGCGTGACGAAAATGTAGCCGTCGAACGGGCGCACCAGATCCTGCCAGGCGCGGGCGGCGGGGTCTTTCGCTTCGACAAACGCGTTGGAGGCCGCCTCGTCGAAGAACGGCAGCGGGTGGTCGCGCAGGTCGATCCGCTCGAACGTCATGTCGTCGCGTTCCTGCAGCTTCGACCACAGCCAGTCCGCCGGCTTGCCGCCGAAACGGGTGGTGCGGGTCGATGCGATGATGACGGCGATGCGCGGGGTGGCCATGGCGAGGTCTCCTTTGGGTGATTGCGGTTCGGTCGCAGGCGGAACGCGCCGCCACCGCCTTTTGCTCCACCGCCGCGGCCGATCTCTCGAAGAGTTTACCGTCTGCCTGCTTCTGGCCGCCCGTCCGGTGGTCGATGCTGGTCCCGGGAGGACCCGTGACATGCCGGTTCATCGCCGCGACCCCGTCGCTGTCATGCGTTTGCGCGTGATTGCGCTCGTCTTGATCCTGCCCCCCGTCGCCGCCGGGGCCCAGAGCCTCGGCCTCGACCCGCTCGCCGACCGCTTCGCGGCCTGCGCGGGACGGCTCGCGGGGTTGATGGAGCACCAGTGGCTGGCCGACGATCCGGCCTCGCAGGAGACCGAGGCGCGGTTCCAGGCGATGCGGGCGCTGGTCGAGGCGACCCGGGCGCCGGACAAGGCCGCCGCCGCCCTCGCCCGCGAGACCGAGGCCAAGCTCGCCTGGGAACGGCTGACGAAACGTGCCGATGACGAGGGCGGCGGCTGGGCGAAAGCCCGCGCCGCGGCGGAAATCGAGACTTGTACACAGCTTTTGCTGCCCTGAGCCTGCGGCAGGCGTTGCCATGGCGCCCCGCATCGCTCATCCTGCCGCCATGGGACAGAGACCAGGCACCGGCTGCAGCTTTGCGGCCACTGTATGTGCCCCCCATGCGCGCCCCGGAAACGGGCGGGCGCCTGGGCGGATCGCCAATGCAGTCGCCGTGCTCTTGCTCCTAGATCTGGTAGCCGGGACCGCGCTGGCCTCGACACCTGCCACGTTCGACACCGCCCCGGAAGACCTGCCGGCGTTTACCGAGGAGATGGCCGCGCGCGATCCGCTGACCGCGGAAGCGCGCTGCCGGTCCTTCGTGACCGCGCTCTACCACCGGCTGCGCACGCATGGCGCCAACCCGGCCTGGGACCCGTCGGAGGGCCAGGCGGAAGCGCTCGACTGGGTGATGGAGGCCTATTTCACCCTGCCGCCCGCCTCGGCCGGGGTGCGCGCGGCCCGGGCGGCCAGCGGCGACATGATCCGCGCCTATCTCGACAGTTTCGGCCCCGCCGCGCTTGCGAGCGCGCTTCCCGACGACCCGCTCTACAAGAACGACAAGCAGGTCTGCGACGGCGTGCTGGGGCTCTCCGCGGACTGAGCCGGGCGTCCTTCGCGGGCGCAGGGGACGGAGCGTAAAACACCCTCGCGCCGACCTTGCGACCGCTTGCCTCTGCCGCGCCTTTCCCGCATCCTCGCGCCCATGACAAAACCCGCCGACAACCCCGCCGATCCGTTCAAGAAAGCGCTCGCCGAGGCGACCAAAGTGCTCGCCGACGACCGCGAGCTGAACGTGACCTATACCGTCGATCCCTCCGGCGTGGCGGGCGAGACCATGCGGCTGCCGCAGGTCACCCGGCGGATGGCGCGCGACGAGGTGCTGCTGGCGCGCGGCGTGGCCGATGCGCTGGCGCTGCGCCACAAATACCACGACGCCCGGACCCACGCCCGTTTCGCCCCCCCGGGCGAGATGGCGCGCGCGCTCTACGAAGCGATGGAAACCGCCCGCTGCGAAGCTGTCGGCGCGCGGCGGATGCCGGGCACCGCCTCGAACATCGACCACAAGATCGCCGAGGAAGCGGCGCGGCGCGGCTATCTCAACATGACCTCGACCGACGAGGCGCCGCTGGCCGAGGCGGCGGGCTATTTCGTGCGCCAGGCCGCGACGGGCCGTGAATTGCCGCCCGGTGCGGGCAACGTACTCGATCTGTGGCGCGGCTTCATCGAGGGCGAGGCCGGCACGACCTTCGAAGCGCTCGACGAGGTGCTCGCCGACCAGGCCGCCTTTGCCCGGCTCGCGCGCCAGGTGATCGACGATCTGGGCTACGGCGACCAGCTCGGCGACGACCCGGATGCGCAGGACGACGAACAGGACGCCGAGGCCGAATCCGAGGACGAAGAGCAGGACCAGGAGCAGCAGGACGACGGCTCGGAAAGCGCCGACGACATGGATGCCGAGGCCGACCAGACCCAGGACCAGGAGCAGGACGAGAGCGAAGCCCAGGTCACGATGGACGACCTCTCCGAGCTCGAATCGGGCGAGGAAGCCGAGCTGCCCGAGGCCGAGATGCCGCCCGAACCGCCCGCGCCGCCGCCGCCCTCGGAGGCCGATCCGCTCTACACGGTGTTCGACGACGCCCATGACGAGGAGATCCGCGCCGAGGACCTGGCCGAACCCGCCGAGCTCGAACGGCTCCGGCAATATCTCGACCAGCAGCTCGAACCGCTCAAGGGCGCGGTCAGCCGCCTTGCCAACAAGCTTCAGCGCCGCTTGCAGGCGCAGCAGAACCGGTCGTGGGAGTTCGACCGCGAGGAAGGCATCCTCGATGCCGGACGGCTCGCCCGCGTGGTCGCCAACCCGACCACGCCCTTGTCGTTCAAGGTCGAGAAGGACACCGAGTTTCGCGACACCGTGGTGACGCTGCTCATCGACAACTCGGGGTCCATGCGCGGCCGGCCGATTTCCATCGCCGCGATCACCGCGGACGTGATGGCGCGCACGCTGGAGCGGGTCGACGTCAAGGTCGAGATCCTGGGCTTTACCACGAGGGCCTGGAAGGGCGGGCTCGCGCGCGAGAAATGGCTCGCCGAGGGCCGGCCGCAGACGCCGGGCCGGCTCAACGATCTGCGCCACATCATCTACAAATCCGCCGACGCGCCGATGCGGCGGACCCGGGCCAATCTCGGCCTGATGATGAAAGAGGGGCTGTTGAAGGAGAACATCGACGGCGAGG
>JAGRMP010000237.1:3683-4152 GCA_020441225.1 Maritimibacter sp.
CTGATGGTGATCTCGGACGGCGCGCCGGTGGACGATTCGACGCTGAGCGTGAACCCGGCGAATTTCCTCGAAAAGCACCTGCGCGACGTGATCGCCCTCGTGGAGCGCCGCCGCCAGGTGGAGCTGCTCGCGATCGGGATCGGCCATGACGTGACCCGCTACTACGACCGCGCGGTGACCATCACAGACGCCGACCAGCTCGCGGGCGCGGTGACGGAACAGCTTGCGAGCCTGTTCGACCCCGATCCGCGCGCCCGGGCGCGGGCCTTTGGGATGAAGAAGGCGGGATAGGACGAGAACAAGAGTGCCGGGGGGCCAGCCCCGTCGTGCGGGACGCACGCCTCCGGCATGATCCCCCCGGAGTATTTCGCCCAGGAAAAAGGGGCGCCCGGGGTCATGTCATGGAGACGAGAGATGTTCCAGGAGTTCGAGACCACGGCGGACCCGTCGAAGGGCCCGGCCCGGCTGG
>JAGRMP010000238.1 GCA_020441225.1 Maritimibacter sp.
TTCATCAGCCGGGTGATGCCGTTGCGATGCTCGGCCGAGCCGATGAAGGCGGGCACGAGATCGTGGTGTTGCAGCGTCTTGGAGGCGACGTCATAGACCTCTTCGGGCATCACCTTCTTGTCTTCGATGATCTCTTCGAGCAGCGCGTCGTCGAAATCGGCGTAACTTTCAAGGAGTTCGGCTCGGGCCTCTTCCTCGCGGGCGCGCACGGCCTCGGGGATTTCCATCAGCGTCGATTGCTCGCCCTCGTGGAATTTCCAGGCCCGTTCGGAGACCAGGTCGACCACGCCGACGATGGTCTCGCCATCGCGGATCGGCACTTCGCGCAGCACGATGTGGTGGCGCGAGTAGGTCTGGAGCGCCGAGACGGTTTCCGACATCCGGTTGGCGGCCATGTCGGTCTTGTTGACGAAGATGATCGCGGGCACCTCGGCCTCTTCGATCATCCTGAGATACGGCGCGGCCAGCACGGCGGCGTCGGCATCCGCCGGCACGCAGAGCACGACCGCGTCGGAGGCCGCGAGCGCGGGGCCCACCGGGGCGATGTTCTCGGTGCCGCCGGCAATGTCGATCGCCGCCCAGTCCTCGCCCATGAACCCGAAGGAGCGGACCGAGGCGACGCCCGGCACATCCAGCGTTTTGCCCGAAGACCCATCGAGACCGACAAGCGCTTCGAGCAACGTGGATTTGCCGGCGGACGATGGGCCTACGACGGAAAAGACTCTCANNNCCTTCGGATGAGTAGGACTACCCTAGTGTACCGGGCAGGGGCCACCTTGCGTCAGATCAAAAAACCGGCGCGTCGGTGAACAACCGGTGTTAAGTGTGCGCGAATCCGAGGCGGAATGACAAGGCGAAGCAGCGATGGGAATTATTACTTTTTCGGCGGGCCCGGGGCCTGCGGCCGGTCCGGCGGCGGCACGCGCCAGGGGACGGGCCGCTCCGGGCGCCTGGGACCCGCGGGGCAGGCTGGCGACGCCGTGCGCGGACGGCCGGGACCGGACCGGCGCTTGCGTCACCGTCGCACGCGACCGCGGGATCGCTTCGGGCCATGACTGAGGCGGCCCCCCTCCCGGACGCGCCGGCGGGGCGCGCTCCGCTCTATTTCATCCTCGCGACGATCCTGCTCGACGCGATCGGGGTCGGGCTGATTTTCCCGATGATGCCGGACCTCATGGCGCGGGTGGGCGCGGGGACCGACACCGCCTCGGGCGCGCTCTACGCGGGTGTGCTGATGGCGGCCTATGCGGCAATGCAGTTCCTGTTCGCGCCGATCGTCGGCGGGCTGTCGGATGCCTACGGGCGGCGGCCGGTGCTGATCGCGGCGCTGGCGACGCTGGCGGTCGATTACGTGATCATGGCGCTCGCCGAAGCCTTCTGGGTGCTGCTGGTCGGGCGGGTGCTCGCCGGGATCGCGGGGGCGACCTACATCACCGCGACGGCCTATATCGCCGACATCTCGCCGGCCGAGAAGCGCGCGGCCAATTTCGGGCTGATCGGGGCGAGCTTCGGGGTCGGCTTCGTGATGGGGCCGGCGCTGGGCGGCGTGCTCGCGGCCTGGCACATCACCGCGCCGTTCTGGGTGGCGGCGGGGTTCTCGGCGGTGGGCGCGCTGTTCGGCCTGATCGTGCTGCCCGAGAGCCTGGCGCCGGACCGGCGGCGGCGGTTCCTGCGCGCCGATCTGAACCCGTTCGGCGCGATCCGCGACGCCTTCCGGCTGCCCGGGTTGGCCCTGCCGCTGCTCCTGCTCTTCGCCTTCGAATTCGTCAACATGGTCTACCCGACGCTGTGGTCGTTCTGGACCCGAGAGGCCTATGGCTGGTCGGCGGCGCTGATCGGGGCGTCCTTTGCCTTCTACGGGATCGGCGTGGCGGTGACCCAAGCGGCGGTTCTGCCGGCGCTGATCCCGCGGATCGGCGAGTATCGCACGCTGATCTTCGGGGTGGCGGCGGGGATCTTTGCGCTGGTGGTGCTCGGGCTGACGCCGCCGGAAGTGCTGGTCTTTGCGCTGATCCCGATTTCCTGCCTGGCCGACATGGTGCCGCCCACGGCGACGGCGATGATGTCGAACATGGTGGCCGAGGACCGGCAGGGGGTGCTGCAGGGCGTGATCGCCTCGCTCGGCTCGATCGCGGCGGTGATCGCGCCCCTGCTCATAAGCCCGCTGTTTCACGCCTTTGCGGCCCCGGACGCTGCGTTCTACGTGCCCGGGATGCCCTTCCTGGTGGCGGGGGCGCTCTTGATCGTGGTGTTCCCGGCCTTCCTGCGTCTGAACCCGGCCAGGCGGGACTGAGCCGGGCGTGCTTGCGCGGGCGCGGCGATCTGGGGCATCCTCGGGGACGACGGGATCGGAGCGGCAGGACCAGGCGCATGTGGCGGATCAGAACCCACCGGATGGGGATCGACCAGGGCTCGCAGGTGCTGTTTTCGGATTTCGAGCACAATGGCGAGATGTGGGCCGGTGAAGGCGACCGCGAAGTGCGCGTCTGGGTGGGGTTTTCCGAACCCTTCCTGAGCCCGCCCGCGATCCAGGTCGGGCTGACGATGTGGGACATGGACCATTCGACCAATCCGCGGATGGACATTGCTGCCGAGGACGCGACCGAGGCGGGGTTTCACCTGGTGTTTCGCACCTGGGACGACACCCGGGTCGCGCGGGTGCGCGCCGACTGGACCGCCATCGGCGAGGTGCGACACGAGGACGACTGGGATCTGTCGGTTTGACCGAGGCCGGCCCGGCCGGGAGGGGCGGCGCCTGGGCGGCGCAGCGGGGCTTGGCACCCCGACCTGGTCACCCGCGGTTTGCGCTGCCGGCGCTCGGGTCGAGGCGGCGGGGGTTTTCACCTCTGCGCGCGGGTTAACCTTTCAGTAACCTTGAATATGGCGTCTTTTCAGTAATTTGTGTGGCTTTCCCAAATCCAGAAATCCGGATTTCCGGATTTGGAATCGACGCTGTCGGGCACCCATGCGAGGGGGGCGCCGGCGCGGCGAGAGGATGAAATCGGCCGCCGTAAGCGTGGCGCTGTCGGCACGGGTCACCTCGGAATCGGCCACACCCTCGCTGTCGATGTCCGCCTGCCCCAAAAGATCCGCCCCCGCAGCGTCGAAGTGCATTTCTCCCGCCGTGCTGGCGAGCGCGGCGTCGGCGATCCAGCGCAACGCCCCCACGATCAGGTTGTCGTAGCCGTCGCCATTGACGTCGCCGCGGCCGAAACGCTGCGACCGGGATGCCATACCCGTCGGTCGGGGCCCGCTCCGCGAGGTCGGCGCGGTCGATCTCCCCGAACGGGTCGGCCCCGCTCGCCACGACTCGGTCGAAGACCACATAGACCTCGCCGACGTCATGGCCCCGCCGTCCCCTTGATACGCCCCGGCGATCAGGTTGTCGTACCCGGGGATGTCGCCGACGCCGGAGACGCTGACGTCCGCCTCATCGCCCCTGCGGTCGCCCTGGATGATGCAGCCGGCGTCGATGGTGGGACAAGAGATCGAGTGCCCCGATCATAAGCCGTCGCCTTGCAAACCCGGTCTTCAAATCCGTGCCGCAGGGGCGGCGAACCTGGCTTCGGTGACGGGCGGCAGGCGACGCCGGGCCGCTGGTGACGCTTGCAGCACCGGAGACGGCCCAAAGACGCCGCGGGTCAAAACGAAAACCCCGCACGATCTCTCGCGCGGGGTCGGATTGGTACGAAGCCGGGACGCCGGTCTCGTCGGCTCAGTCGACCTTGGCGGTGAACCCGAGCTCGCTCGCCACCAGGGCGATGTCGCCCACGGTCTTGGCGAAGGCGTCGCGGTTTTCTTCCGTGGCGTTGGCGAGCGCCGCCTTGGCCGCGTCGACGAACTCGTCGATCACCGCCTGGGTGACTTCGCCCACCGGCATCGCGCGTTCGGCGAGGACCGAGGCACCTTCGGGCGAGATCTCGGCAAAACCGCCGGTGACCACGTATTTTTCCGCGCCGGTCGCGGCCTGGACGGTCACGATCCCGGGGCGGATGGTGGCGATGGTCGGCGCGTGGTTGGCCATGGCGGTGAAATCGCCGTCGGCGCCGGGGATCTGCACCGCCGTGGCCTGGCCCGAGGCCAGACGCCGCGCGGGCGAGACCACGTCGTATTGCATCATGTCAGCCATCAGGGGCCTCCGTTTCTGATGCCCCCGCCCCGCCGGTGCCGGCAGGGCGCGGGATCTGGTGTGTTACGCAGCGTCCGCGGCCATCTTCTCGGCCTTGGCGATCACCTCGTCGATGCCGCCGACCATGTAGAAGGCGCCCTCGGGCAGGTGGTCGTATTCGCCGGCCACGACCGCCTTGAACGAGGCGATGGTGTCTTCGAGCGGCACCTGGACGCCGTCCGAGCCGGTGAACACTTTCGCCACGTCGAAGGGCTGCGAGAGGAAACGCTGGATTTTGCGGGCGCGGGCCACGGTCAGTTTGTCCTCTTCCGACAGTTCGT
>JAGRMP010000239.1 GCA_020441225.1 Maritimibacter sp.
CCCGACCGGGGCCGGGTGATCCGCGAGAGCGACCGCCTCGGCATGGTGTTCCAGGACCCGGCACTGCTCCCGTGGAAGACCGCGCGCGACAATGTCGGCTTCGCGCTCCTGCCGATGGGGCTCACCGGCGCGGCGCGGCGTGCGCAAGCGGAGGCGCTCCTGGCCGGGGTCGGTCTCGCCCCCGAGGCTTTCGGGGCGTATCCGCGCCAGCTCTCGGGCGGCATGCGCCAGCGCGTGGCGCTGGCGCGCGCCCTCGCGGTCCGGCCCGACCTCCTCCTCTGCGACGAGCCCTTCAGCGCCCTCGACCGGGCGGCGCGCCAGGATCTGTGCCGCCTCCTGCGCGACATCCAGGCGCGCGAGGGGCTGACGACGCTCTTCGTCACCCATGACGCCGAGGAGGCGCGTGCCCTCGCCGATGCCGTCGCGGTCATGGCGCGGGGGCGGATCGAGCGGATGGGGCCGCCCGAGGCGGTCCTCGGGGATCGCGCCTTCGGTGCGGTCAGGCCCGCCGCCGCCGGCCGATGAACCACCCGGCGACAAGGCCCAGCACAAGCCCCGCCGCGCCGACCAGCCCCGCCACCTTGGTCACGCTCGCCCCCGCCGCCCGCAGGATCGGGTTGTCGAGCAGGTTGGTGCCGGAATGGAACGCGGCAAGCTTCCAGCCGTCCGGCTCCTCGACCGAAAGCGCGGTCCAGCGCCCGTCGATGTCGAAGCTGCGCCCGTCGGCGAGGGTATAGGTCTCGACCGTGGTGCCGGTCGTGACCGCGACGGTGCCGGTGTAGATCGTCGATAGCGCATCCGCCTCGGCCGCGAAGGAAATCCGCTCCATTTTCAACAGCTTGCGGGTGAACAACCCTTCGTAGAACGCCTGCGCCGCGTCCAGATCGGTGAAATGATCCTGGGTCACCACGGTGGCGGTGAACGGGGTGTTGGCGAGCGTCGCCAGCCGGTCGAAATCCTGTGCGTTCACGGTGTCCACCAGCGCCGTCTTCAGCGCCCTGAGCCCTTCGTGCTGCGCTTCGGTGCCTGGATCGGGGTCGAGCGCAAGGGCAGGGGTCGCGGCAATCGTGACGATGAGCGGGGCGAGACGTCTCATGGCGTGGTCTCCTTTGGCCATTGAGCTTGGGTGAGCGGCTGCGGCCCGGGGCCGGGCGGTGCAGGCCGCGCGCCCAGAAACAGGCGCAGATAGATCGGCCAGAACCCCGGGCGCGGATCTTCCGCCCGGACCCGGGCAGGCAGCGCGGTCCAGGGCAGCGACGGGTCGCGGTGATGGACGAGGTGCAGATTGTAATTGAGAAACAGCGCCTGGGTGACCGGCCAGAACCGCAGGTTCCACGCCCCTTCGATCACATGGCGCGGGCTGCCGGCGTGGTCGGTGTATTGCACCGACGACCAGTTGATGCCGAAGGCCCAATAGGCCGCGAGCCAGCCCCAGACACTCAGATCCAGCACGATGAACAACGCCACCTGCACGCCCAGCGTCACCAGCCCTTGCGGCCAGACCGCGCGCACCGGCGCGCGGGCGATATCGGCGACGAAGGGCTCGAACCCCCACCAGCGCGCGGGGCCGCGCAGGAAGGCATCCGACCGAAACGCCCAGGGCGCGAGCACGTAGACCAGCATCGCGACCGGGATGATCGCCCAGTAGAAGCCGAACAGCAGGCAATAGATCCAGTAGGTCTTGAGCCACCAGGACTGGCCGGGCAGCACGTAATCGTAAAGCTCGGCATCGGTGCGGTTGCGGCGGTGATGGCCGAGATGGCTGATCCGCTGGACGGCAAAGATCGTCGGGAAGAAGGCGGCGAAGAGCACCCCCGCGGTGTCGTTCACCCGCGCGTTCGGGTGGAAATGCCCATGCACCGCCTCGTGCTGCAGCGAGAACACCGTGTTGTTGGTAAAGGAGAAACCGACCGCGGCCAGCGCTACGCCCCACCATGTGCCAGCATGCGAGGCGGCCCAGAGCAGCGCGATGTTCGCTGCCAGAGCGGCGACGGCGATGGCCAGGTTCGCGCGGATCGGAACCGCGGCGCTCATGTCTCCGCCCCCGTCGGCGGCCAGTGTCTATGCGGCCCGAGATGCCGCGCGGCCGGCAGGGTCGCGCCCGGCGCCAGCTCCGCGCCCGGCCCCATCCCCGCGTCGCCGCCGACGATCGCGTCCGGCCCGACGACACAGGGCGCGACGGTCACCCGCCAGCGTCCGGTGTCGTCGCGAAAGGCGATATGCCCGGCAAAGCCCGCCCGTGCGCCCAGCACCGCGCGGGGACCGACCCGGATCAGGTGCCGGTCGCCGATCATCACCCCCGGGCCGACGAAGCTCTGCGCCGAGAGATCCCCGCCCCAGAGCCGGATCCAGAGCGGATAGAGCCCGGGCACGAGCCGCAGCGCTTCTTCGAGGAACGGCAGGCGGTTGAACGGAAGCTGGAGTTGCAGCATCAGCCACCAATGCCGGTAGCCCGGATCGCCGAGCCCGAAGGTGCCGTTGGGCGTAGGCCAGGCCCGGGTGACGAGCCCGCCGAGGAGCGCCGGGACAAGGTAGAGCCAGGCCAGGAACAGGGCGACCGCGGCCCCGCCATCGGCCACAACCACCGACATCCCGAGCCCGAGCCCGATCACCACGAACGGCAGTGCATTCAGCGCCAGCGACAGCCCGTCGGGGCGCTCAGGCGTGGCCCGCTCTTCGGGCCTGTTCATGCCCTCATCGCGCACGGCGGTCATACCCCAACATGGTCCGTCCGAGCCCGTCGAGCTCTTCCGTCCGGTCGAACGTGTCGAAACTGAACGGCATCAGCTTGCGGCTGAACAGGCTTTCCTGAAAGGCGCGGTTCGACTTCAGCCCGACGAGCGCGCGCAGCATCTCTTCCTCGCGGTCCTCGAGCTCCGGCATCTCGCGCACGAGCTGGCGGATGACCTTGGCCCCCGAACCGCCGCGCGTGGGCGTAACGACCCCGTAGAGCATCTTCTCGAAGATCCAGGCGTTGAGCCGCCGCCGCCGCGCCGATTGCCTGCCGATGGTGAGGTCGATCAGCAGCCCGTCGATATGGATGTGCCGCGCCTCGTCCTTCATGTGCTGGATATGAACCTCGGCAAACCCCGCGTCGATGCGCCCGAGCGTCTCGGTCTCGGGCGCGCTCTGCATCGTACGCGCGAGCGCCATCGCGCTTTCCTCAAGCGCCATCACGTACCACATCGAAAACGCGAGTTTCGACACCAAGAGCCCCGAAACGGTGAACATGCCCCTGGTCCAGGCCGGCAGCTCGGAAAACAGCCTGTCCTGGCCCTGGGGGTAGAGATCGGGGCGGGCCGTGCGGTTGAGCGCGGCGAAATTGGCGTGGTGGCGTTTTTCCTCGTCGAGCATGGTCTGCATCGCCTCGACCAGCGCCGGATCGCCCCGGATCTCGGGGCGGCGCATCAGGGGCAGCAGCAGCCGGTCGATCAGATCGCCCTCCAGCATCATGATGTACTCGTTCACCCTGAGCGCGAAGAGCTGGTTGTAGCGCAGCCGGTGCTCGAAATGCAGGCCCGCGTAGAGTGGGGTGTAATAGAGCTGGGTGAAGGCTTCCGGCACCCAGGGCGCGCGCGGATCGACAGCCACCTTCAGGCCTTCGGGCATCTGCCGTGCCGGGTCGGCGGCGAGCGCGTTGATTTTTTCCGGGCGCAACCACGCCATCTCAGCTCTCCCGTAGGCCGGGCTTCAGCCCGGCATGCCCATAGACCAGATACGACCCTGCCACGTAGCTCGCCGAACTGAGCAGGATACAGGCGGCGCTCAGCCCGAGCGTCACCAGCACCGCACCGCCCGCGCCCGCCCCGGCAAGCCAGGGTTCCGCCAGCCGCAGCCCGCCCGCGTAGATCGCGCCGAAGAGGCCAAAGAACGGCACCACGTAATCCGCCGCCGCCCGCCAGGGCCCCGCGCCCCGCGCCGCCGCGGGGGTGTAGACCTTGAGGATGCCGGATTTGAGCGCCACCGCGTCATAGGCCCAGTTGATCGCGAGCAGCACCAGGCCCACCCGCAGCGCGCTCGCGAGCGCTGCACCCGGATCGGGCGCATCGAGCGGCGCGCCGATCAGCGGCCAGGCGATCAGCGCCGTCGCCGTGCCGAAGACGAAGCCGTGATGCGGGCGGAACTTGCCGAGCTTCACCCCCGTGTCGAACTCCCACATGCCGAGCACATTGGTCCCCACGGCGGGCACCACATAGGCGTGGATCACCGGCACCAGCAGCGCGGGCGCCGCCAGCACCCAGCTCCCGTAATGCGCGTGCCAGGCCCAGGCGGCAAGCGGGCCCAGGATCAGCGGCCCGAGGTACTGATATGCGTTCAACGCCCCCCGCATCACCGCGCCCCGAAATGGCCGAATTGCATGCCGTGTTTCTTGAACACTTCGCGGCGAAAGATCGGCGTGAAGCGCCAGAACTCGCGGGCGCGCCGCAGGGTCCGCAGGTTGGTCTTCACATCCGAGAAGCGCCACAGCAGCGACGAGACCTTGTTGAATTCCTTGCGCGCATCGTAACAGAGCGCGGTCAGCTCGTCGGGCGTCATCTGCGCGGGCACGAAAGAGGCGTCGTTGAACCGGTATTCCGGGTGCAGCCACCATTCGCCATCGTATAGTAGCCGTCCCTCGCGGGCGAGCCGGTCGTAGAACGGCGTGCCGGGGTAGGGCATCAGGATGTTGAACGCGGCAAAGGTGAAACGGTTCTCCAGCGCGAAATCCAGCGTCGCTTTCACGCTGTCGGCGGTGTCATGGTCGTAGCCGAGCGTGAAGGCGGCCCAGGTCTGAAACCCATAGTCGCGCAGCACCTTGATCTGGGTCGCGTAGCCGTCGAACTTGCCGAGGTTCGGCGCTTTCTTCGCCTCCTTCACGCTCGCGCGGGTAATGCTCTCGAAGCCCATGATATGGCCCAGGCACCCCGACCGCGCCATCAGCTCCATGAGTTCCGGGTCGGTGGTCACGTCGAGCGAAGCCTGGCTCACCCAGTTGATCCGCATGCCAATGAGCGCGTGGCAGAGCTCCTTGAGCGCCTTTCGGTCCGAGGCGATGTTGTCATCGACGAAGAAGATCAGCCGGCGGTTCTGCGTCTCGATCTCGGCCAGCGTCTCGTCGATCCGGCGGATGTAATGCTTGCGGCCGAAATACTCGGTGACCGAGCAGAAGTCGCAGACGAAGCGGCAACCGCGCGAATATTGCATCAGCGAAAGCGGCAGATAGCCCTTGCCCTCGTAGATATCGCGCCGGGTCATCACCCCGGTCTGCGGCAGGCCCGGCGGCCCGGCATAGCGCGGCTTCAGCGCGCCGGCCCGGGCGTCGGCGATCACCTGCGCCCAGATCGTCTCGGCATCGCCGATCACCAGCGCATCGGCGTGCTGCGCGCATTCCTCCGGCACGAAGGTCGGTTGAAACCCGCCCATGACCACCGGCACGCCCCGGCGGCGATACTCGGCGGCGATCTCGTAGGAGCGGCGCGCGGTATAGGTCTCGACGGTGATGCCCACGAGGTCGGTCGCCTCACCGTAGGGGATCGGCTCGCAGCGGTCGTCGTACATCACCACCTCGACGTCGGGCGGGGTGAGCGCGGCGAGAACGCCGAGGTTGAGCGGCTCCATCCGCCCCTCATCCACGTAGAGGCTGTGTTCCGGCCGGCCGATGGTGGGCTTGATCAGGGTGAGCTTCATTCCGCAGCCTCCGGGATCGCGTCGAGCGGGGTTTCGGACGACAGCGCGCGCGCCTGTTTGCGGGCGATCTCGCGGCGCGAGAGCAGGTTCGCGAGCAGCATGAGCCCGGTGGGCCGCACCCCCCAATGCCGCAGGCCGCGGCCCGCACGCGACAGGATCGAGCCCGTGGCATAGAACCGCCCCCGCGCCCGCATCGCCCCGTCGCGCAGCGCCGCGGGGGTCATGCCGCGCGGGGCGAAAATCGCGTCACCATACCGGTACGTAGGGTCGAGCCACCAGTCGGGCCGTAGGAGCTGGCCGTTGGCCTCCAGCCGGTCGTAAAGCCCGGTGCCGGGCATCGGGGTCAACGGGTTGAAATTGGCAATCGCCAGCCCGGTCTCCACCGCGAAATCCGCAGCGTCGTCGTAGGCCGTCGGCGTGTCGGCATCGTAGCCGAAAACGAAGGTGCCGTAGACCATGATCCCATGCCGGTGCAGCCGGGCGATCACGTCGCGGTAGCTCCCCGAAACATGGCTCCAGTTCTTGCGCATCTGGCGGCGGTTCCCGGCGTCGAGGCTTTCGAAGCCGATCAGCACCAGCGCGCACCCCGCCCGCGCCATCTCGGCCATCAGCGCGTCGTCGCGCGCCATGTCTATGGTGATCTGGCAGGACCAGCGGCGGTTCAGGGGCGCGAGCGCGGCCATCAACGCAAGGAAGGTGTCCCGGGTCCAATAGAGGTTGTCGTCGGTGAAAAAGATCATGCGACGCCCGGGCAGGGCGGCAATCTCGGCGGCGACCTCCCCGGCCGGGCGCATCGCCCTTTCGGTGCCGTAAAAGGCATGGATCGAGCAGAAATCGCAGGCGAAGCGGCAGCCCCGCCCGGCCTGTACCAGCTCGACGGGGGCGTATTTCCGCCCCGCCCAGACGGTGCGATCCAGCGTGAGCCTGCGGCCCTCGGCCAGCCCCATGCCGCCCTGGTAGCGCGGGCGCAGCCGTCCGGCTTCGGCATCTTCGAGCAGCCCGGGCCAGACCCCTTCTGCGTCGCCCACCACCACCGCATCGGCATGGGCGGCGGCCTCGTCGGGGCGCATCGAGGGGTGGTGCCCGCCCATCACCACCGGCACGCCCAGCGCCCGGTACCAGTCGGCAAGCTCATAGGCGCGCCGCGCTGTGAAGGTCTCGACGGTGATCGCGACAAGGTCGGTCTCGACCGGGGCGAAAGGCTCGACGCGCTCGTCGATCAAATGGGTCTCGAACCGGTCGGGCGTGAGCCCCTTGAGGATCGCAAACACCAGCGGAGCCATCGCGTCATGCGGCGGGCCGAAGCCGAGGTTGGGGCGCAGGAAGGTGATATGCCGCATTACATGAGCCCCGCTTCCGGATGGATCGGCAAGGCGGGATCGAAGGCGGGCGGGGGCGTGTCGGGCCAATGCACCGCATAGAGCCGGGTAACCAATTCCACCGCGCGCATACGCATCCGTATGGTGCCGTGAAGCGGATCGCCGTCCGGCAGGCCCAGGAACAGCGTCGAGATCCCGCGCCGATACGCCTCGGCGCGCAGACCGGCGAGGAGTGCGGTGACGCGCGTCCCGTCGAGCGCAGCGAGCGCACAGATCGCGGCCTGAGGGATCCGCTCTCCCACTGCCGGCAGGCGCGGCATCCCGGTGACCGGCGCCACGGCATTGGCCAGCGGGCGCAGCCGCCCGAGTGCCCCGGCATAGCCGCGCACCACCGCCTGGCGGCGGCTCGACTGGTCCCAGAGCGCGGCGCAGGCGGTGACTTCTCCCGCCTCCTCCAGCAACAGGAAATCCTCCGGCCGCAGCCCGCTGCCGCCGAGGGCCGCGAGGCGGGCTGCCGACCATACGGGAGCGAATTGTCTTGCGCGGCCGACCCGGTTGAGCAGGTCCGCAATCCGCAGCAGATCCTCCGCGCGGCCTGCCCGCAGACCCGGGGCCAAAGCACGGCCGCGCGCACGCAGAAACAGCGTCACATAGCGGCCAAGCTCGGTATAGGTCGGCAACCCGTCGATCCCGGCCGTCAGCACCCGGCGCGCGGTCGTGTTGTCCTCGGCAATCGAGGTGAGCGCAAAGCCGGCCTCGTCCAGGCGCGCGGCAGACCGCAGCGCCGCGAACCCGCCGCGCAGCACGCGGATGCGGTTCCGGTGCGCCTGCGCCACCCGGAGCGCGCCGAGGTAGGGCAGCTTCGTCGGCGCGCCGTTCACGAAAGCGTCCCAGGTGGTGCGCTCGCAATAGCCCACGGCTTCCCCTTCACGATACCGCGCAAGGATCGACACATGGTTGTCCGACAGCCCGAAATCCGCCGCGAAGGGGTCGGGCGCCTGTTCGAGGCTCACCTGGATACGGCCCCCCATCGGGTTGTCCGCGAGCAGCCGGTTGATCTCGCCCTGCTCCGCGCGGGTAGCGCGGGCGAAGCTGTAGGGACCGTCCCTCAGCAGCGGTTCGGTCACGTCGCGCATAGCAACTCGCCCCGAAATCCCGGGTCGCCCAGCGGAAACCGGTCGCGCTTGTCGAGCTCGAACCGGTGCATGAGGTTGATCGGCAGATAGCTCTTCGCCATCACCCGCTCGCCCAGGTTCACCCGGTCGAGCCCGCGCCGGGCGATCCCGCGCCAGGAGTAGAACCGGTGCCGCGCGCTGAGGCATCCCGCCCGGATTGCGCCGGGCTCGGCGCCCTCGGGCAGGAAGGGCAGATCGTTGTAGAGATAGTCCGGATCGAGCCACCAGGCCTCGCTGAGCAGCCGCCCTTCCGCCTGCAGCCGTTTGAACAGCGGCGTGCCGGGGAAGGGGGTGAGGTGGTTGAAGGCGGCGATATACATACGCTCGCGTATGGCAAACTCGGCGGCCTCCAGAAAGGCCTCCGCGCGGTAGGGCCCGTAGCCGAAGACGAAGGTGCCGTAGACCCTGATGCCGTGGCGGCGCAGGTTCGCGAGCGCCGCGCGGTAGCCGCCTTTCATCGCGTTGAAGTTCTTCTTCATCTGCCGCAGCAGGCCCTCGTCCAGCGTCTCGAACCCGATCAGCACGCCGACGCAGCCCGCGGTCTTGAGCTTCACCAGGAGCGCCTCGTCATGGGCGGCGTTGATGCTCATCTGGGTGACCCAGCGCAGGCCCAGCGGCGCGACGGCGTCGGCAAACTCGGCGGCGAAGGAAATGTCGGCGGCGAAATTGTCGTCGACGAAAAAGTGGAACCTGGCCTCCGGTCCCGGCGCCTCCAGATCGGCGAGGATATCGCCGATGGGCCGGTGCCGGGCGGTGCGGTCGAAGAAGGTCTGGATCGCGCAGAAGTCGCAAGGAAAGCGGCAGCCGCGCGTGGTCTCGGTCAGCCGCACCGGCAGGTAGCGCTTGCCCGCAAACAGCGACCGGTCGTAGCGGATGCGCCCGAGGTCGGGCTGCCGCTCGGCGCGATACGTCTTCTTGAGCCGCCCGGACCGGGCATCCTCGATCACCTGGCCCCAGATTTCCTCCGCCTCGCCCACCACCACGGCCTCGGCAAAGCGCGCGACCTCGTCCAGCGCAAGGGTGGCGTGAAACCCGCCCATCACCACCGGCACGCCGCGGGCGCGAAACCCGCTCGCGATCTGGTAGGCGCGCCGCGCGGTATAGGTCTCGACCGGGATCGCCACCAGATCGGCGGGCCGGTCGTAATCGATGGCCTCCAGCCGGTCATCGTAGAAAGCGGTCTCGACATCCCCGGGCGTCAGCCCCGCGAGCAGCGCGATGGGCAGGGGCTCCATCTGCCACGACCGCATGTAATCGGTGCCGGGTTTGCGCCCGATCGCGGGCTGCACGAAGGTCAGCCGCATCAGGCCGCCGCCCCCGCCGCATAGGCCCCGGCCATCTCCGGCCAGTCGCAGGTGTAGAACCGCGCGAGGTTGTGGGCGTAGAAGCGGTAGCCGAGGTTCGAGGTGAGCGCGAGCGGCGCCTGCCGTCCGGCCCGCACCGTGCGCCGCGCCACCGCGCCCCAGGAATAGACCCGTTTCCACGCCGCCTCATGGCCCAGTTCCAGCGCGCGGATGCTTATGCCCCTGGGCTGAAACACCACGTGCTGACCGTCGTAGAGCTCCCAGTCCCGGGTCACGATCCGCCCCTCGGCCTCCAGCCGGGCAAAGAGCGGCGTGCCAGGGAAGGGGGTGAGCACCGCGAAACGGGGCAGATCGATCCCCGTCTCCAGCACAAACTCGGTGGTCTCGCGGAAGGTGCCTTCGGTGTCGGCATCGCCGCCGAAGACGAAGGTGCCGTTCACCGCGATCCCGAGCCTGTGCAGATCGGCAATGAGCTGGGCGTAAAGCGCGGGCTTGTTGAACCCCTTGCGCACCGCGCCCAACCCGGCCTCGGCGACGGTCTCAAACCCGATGAGCAGCCCCCGGCAGCCGGACCGCGCCATCAGCTCCATCAGCGCAGGGTCGCGCCCGATGAGCGACGTGGCAAGCCCGTACCAGCGGATGTTCAGCGGCACCAGCGCGGTGAACAGCGCCTCGGCATAGCGCCGGTCCGAGACCAGGTTGAGATCGACGAACAGCGCCTTGCTGGTGCCCGTGCGGCGAATGTCCTCGACCACGTGCGCGACCGGTTTCTGGTACTGGCGGCGCCCCCAGGCGGCGGGCGAGACGCAGAAGTCGCAGGCATGGGCACAGGCGCGCGTCGCCTCGAACACTGCCTGGGTCAGGAACTTGCCCCGGGGGAACCGGTCGCGCTCGGGGAACACCATCTGGTCGAGGGGCCGGTCGAGGCTGAAATCCGCCGCCTGGTCGTAGCGCGGCCGCATCCGGCCGCCCGCGAAGTCGCGCAGCAGTTCGGGCCAGCTGTCCTCCGCATAACCGACCACGATCGCGTCGGCCTCGCCCGCCGCCTCCTCGGGGTTGAGCGTGACATGCGGGCCCCCCAGCACCACCGTCACCCCCTCTGCGCGCAGCCGTTTCGACAATTCGTAGGCGCGCGGCGCGGTACCGGTGATGACGGTCATGCCGACGAGGTCTGCGTCGAGCGCCTCGGGGATCTCGGCAATGCTCTCGTCGATCAACGCGATCTCGGCGCCGAGTTCGGGTGGTACGAGCGCGGACAGGGTGGTGAGAGTAAGAGGTTGATAACGCAAGGATTTCCCAAAGATCCCACCGCGGTGACGGTAGAGCGGTCCCTTGGGCGATATCAGCGTGATCTTCATGGGCACCGGCAATCTGGGAACATACCCGGACGATAGGCGGTGGCGCTTCGCGTTTCAATCATCCGCGGTGCCGGCGGGCAGGAGCACGCCGGGTTTCCCGTCGCCCAGCCGTTGCCCGGCCCGTGCCCGCGCCTCGGCCTCCTTGCCGGGATCGTAGCCGCCGGCGCTGTCTTGCAGCGGGCCGAGCTGGCCGATCCGCCGGGCATAGGCATATTGCGGATTCGCCGCGAGCGCCCGGTCGAGCGCGGCAAGATCGGCGGGGCCGGCGCCGGGGGCGCGCGCCAGCCGGTAATGCGGCGGCGGACCGAGGTGGGCTTCGAGCCGGGCGGGGCCGTCCAGCACCGCCAGCGCCTGCGCGACGAACCCCTCTTCGAGCTTCTCGCCGACCATGTCGCTCACCATGCCGGCACGGCCCTCGAAGACAAGCCGGGGGCAGCCGTTCTCGATGGCGATGCAGCGGAACCGGTCGCCGATGTCATAGCGGTAGAACCCGCCCCGCGTGGTCAGGATCGCGTCATAGACCGCCCCCGGTTCGAGCGCGTCGGCGAGGTGGCAGCGCCCGGTGGCCGGGTCGCGAAATTCGAGGAAGGTGCTCACAAGCGCCGGCCAGGCTCCCGGTCCGGGTCCGGTCGGCACGGTGATCGCGCCCTCGGTGGCAATCACGCCCTTGGGGGCGATGATGGCTTGCGGACAGAGCGCGGCGAGGCGCCGGGCAAAGGGCGCGGAGCCCGCATCCGTCCAGGTCGAGATCACGGCGAGCCGGGGCCAGAGCAGGGCCGTCCCGCCCTCCGGCCCCGCGGCAAGCCAACGCCCGAGCCGTCCGCGCGCGGGCAGGCTGAGCCGCGGCAATACGTCCCCCGCCACGCCAGGCAGCGCCTCGACCAGCGCGGTGAAAAAACTCGGGCTCCAGACAGAGACGAAGCTCAGATCCCCGGCCTCGACCAGCCCCGCCAGCGTCGCGATCCGCCAGGCGTCGATCTCCCCCGTCGCGCCGACCTCCGGCGGCACCGCGAGCAAGCGCCCGAAAGGGGCGGCGAGCGGGCCGAGATAGGCGGCATCCGAGCCGAGCCCCACCGGCAACCCGCCCAGGGTCGTCTCATGCGCCCGCGTCGCCGGGCTGATCGAGGCGTAGAGCCGCCCGGCGCCGATCCCCGGAACCCGGGTGAGCAGATCGTGCAGCATCGGCTGGACGGCCGCGCCGAAACTTGCGAGCTGGGCCGCCGTATAGGGCACGAGCTTGCCGCCCGACGTGGTGCCGCCGGTGCGTTCGAAGGCGAGGGGCGGGTCGGCGCAGAGCCGTCCGGGCGCGCCCGCCGCCATCTCCGCGATCCATCCGGCAAATCCGTCATAGCCCCGGATCGGCACCGCGTCCCGATAGGCTTCAACGCTGTCGATCCGGTCGAACCCATGCGCCCGGCCGAAAGCGGTGCCCGCATTCGCAGCGACGATCTCCGCGAGCAACCCGCGCTGGGTGCCGCCCGGGTCGGCGCGGGCCTCGGCGAAGGCGCGGGCGGCGGCCTCGGCGCCGGTCAGGATCTCGCGCCAGTCCGCTCTCATGCAAGTGCCCTTGCGTAGAGCCGCCGGGCGAAGGGGCGCATGTTGTCGGGGTCGAGCGGGCAGAGGCAGACCAGCTCCTGCCCCTGCGCATAGCCCGGATTTGCCTGTGCGAAATACCGCGCCTCGACCGCAGCGCGCCCGGTTTCGGGCAGTCCCGCAAGTGCGGGCGCGAGCCGCTCGCGCGGCGGATCATGCGCAACCACCCCGCGGCCCGGGTCGAACGCCGACCCGAACAACCGCGTGGCCAGCCGGTCGCGCAAGGCAACAAGCGCCGGATCGTCCGGCGCGTCGGGGCGCGGCACATAATGCCGCGCAAAGGTGGACAAATAGCGGTAGGTGCGGAACCCCTTCGAGATCAGGAGCCAATAGAGCGGTGTCGCGGGCGCTTCGGCCCGGATCGCGGCGAGATGCCGGATCCAGGCGAAATTGAGCGCGTTCGTCCCCCACAAAGCGGGGTCCACCAGCGTGTCGCCGGAAAAGACGCAGCGGATGGGCCGGCCCCGGTCGGTCGCGTCGATGACCGCGAGGGTGGTGAAACCGGCGATCCGGCCTCGGCCCGTCCGCAGGAGCAGCACGTCGCGCTTGGCGGCGAGATCGGCGTCGAACCGTGCCCGGTCGGTCCCGTCGTAGGCGTGGGCGAAAAGCGCATACATCTCGTCGCGGTTGGCGGTCGAGAGGTCCGTGGCGGCGCGGATTTCCGTCCCGAGGCCGCGGCGGTTCGGCGGTCGGCGGTCCGGCTGGGCCGGATCGGGTCGGGACAGATCGGATCGGGACACGTGCGGCGCTCTTGCGAAGGGGCTGCCCCGGCAAACCCGCGCCGGGCAGATTTCCTGCCTATCCTACTTCGCTTCCGGGCAAAAGCGCGCCGACGCCGGGCCCGTGCTGCCGCGACGCCCGCCGGGCTTGTGTTCATCGCGCAACAGACCGCGGGTCAGCCGCCGGGCAGGCGGGGTGGAAAGGGCTTCGACCGGGTGTTTCGGTTGTCGCCCTCGCTGGGCTTGGGTACTTTCAGGGCGTTGTTCGCGACGCCCCCCGCGCCTCACCTCGGACTGGAGAGACCCGCCTTGCGCCTGGCCGCCCTGATCTGCCGACTCGTCGGCGTCCTGATCGTTGCCGCAGCGGTGACCGCACCGCCCCCGGCGCTGGCCGAGGCGCCCCGGACGCGGCTTCTCTACGTCGCGCGAGACGTCGACATGCTTGCGGCCCCACCCGATGCGCTCATCGCCTTCGACCGGTTGCCCGCCGAGGGCCGGGTGGCCGAGGCCCTGTTCGGCGCCCGCCTCAGGGCCAGCCCGGTTTCGCGTTTTCCCGAAACCCGCCCCGCCCCGGCCGCCGCTTTCGAAGAGCTCTTCGTCGTGATCCGGGCCGAGCTCGGCGAGGGCGACACCGGCGCGCGGCTCTCGCTCGGCGGCGAGGCCCTCACGATCCCCGGCCTCGGGACCCGGCTCGCGGCCACGCTCGACGCGTTCGATGTGCGCGACCGGCGGGCGCTGTTCCTCGAAATCGTCGATCCCGGCCACGTCTTTCCCGCCGCCATGCCCGCATTCCGCGCGGCGCTCGACCCGCTCGACTTCGATCTGCAGGTGGTGACGGTTCTGGATGCGACGGGCGCGGATGCGGTGGAAAGCTGCACCGGCGACCAGCCCCTCGCGCTCAGCCTTGCGACCGGTCTCGCCGACCGCGCGCCGTTCGGCGACAACAACGGAACCACCACGCTGGCCGAGGCCGAGACCTACCTGGGCGACGCGCTCACCCGCGCGGTCGCGCGCGGCTGCGGGCCGAGCTACAACCTGATCTTCAAACCCGAAGGCGCGGCCCGGGACGCTGCGGTCGTGAGCCACCCGCTGCAACCCGCCGCCGCGGTGGAAGACAGGCTCGAACGCGAGACCTTCGAGGCGATGTTCCTCGACGGCACCGAAAACGTCCCGGCGCTCACCGATTACCTCGCCGCCTGCACCTATTGCCCCGGCGAGGCCCGTCTGACGGCGCGGCGCGACGACATGGCGGTGCGGGCGCGGATTGCCGAGCTCGAAGATGCGATGTGGGATGAAATCGCGCAGGATACCCAGCGCGACCGGCTCGCGATCTATGTCGATCACTGCCGGCTGTGCCTGCACAGCGACGAAGCCTTGACGCGGATCGAGCGGCTCGACGCCGAGGCCGCGGCGGCCGAGAGCGAACGGCGCGCCTTCGTCGCGGCCCAGGTGGCACGCGACCTCGCAGGGCTGCGCGCCTATGCCGAAACCTGTGTCGCCTGCACCCACCGTGACGAGGCGCAGGCGCTGATCGCCGAGATGGAATCGGACGCGGACTATCAGGCCGAGCGCGCGCAGCTCACCGCCGCGCTCGCCGATCAGGACCAGGCCGGGCTCGACGCCTATCTCGCCGCCTGCACGATCTGCGACGGGGCGGGCGAGGCCCGGGCGCTCCTCGACCGGCTGGCCGCACGCGAGGCGCTGCGCGCGCCCTGCCTCGCGGTGGCGGGCCTGCCGCAGATGGGGGGGCCGCGCAAGCTCGAAGATATCGACCAGGCGTCGGCGACCGCCGCTTGCGGCACGGCCGCCGAGGCCTTCCCCGGCGACGGGCTGGTCCGCGTGATCCTTGGCCGGATCGCCCAGGCCGCGGGCGACGATGCCGCCGCTGCCGGGGCGTATGCGGCGGGGATGGACCAGGATGTGCCGGCCGCCTTCGGCCTCGCCGCCTACGCGGCCTATGCGCCCGCCGACGGCGCGCCGATCGACCCTCTGGAGGTCGAGGCGCTGGCGCTGGCGGGGGCCGACAAGGGCGATTGGCTCAGCCACGAAGTGCTGTCGGTGCTCTATTCCAAGGATCTCGTGCCGGGGAAGACCGGCCGCGATGCGTTCGGGGCTGCGCTCAAGATCGCCGGTGAAGGCGATCCGGTCGCGCAATATCTGGTCGGTCACTACTACGTCTACGGCATCGGCACCGAGCCCGATCCGGTCCAGGCGGTGGACTGGCTGGGCAAGGCGGTGGCAGCGGGCTACACCTCTGCGAAGGCGCAGCTTGCCGAGGTCTACGAGCGCGGCACCGGCGTCGCGGCGCGGCCCGACCAGGCGGCGGAACTGCTCTGGACGGCGCTTGGGCAAGGCGACGCCGCCGCGACCGCCCTGCTCACGACCGATCTTGCAGAGCGCAGCGCGGAAGTCGTAAGGATCATCCAGGGGAAACTGCGCGAGCAGGGTCTGTATCGTGGGGCTGTTGACGGGGTGCCCGGTCCTGGGACCGAGGCGGCCATCCGCGCCTATGCGAATTCACTCGGCGGCCAGGGCTAGGCTGGACAGAAAAGAACTGAGGGGTTGGGTATGAAAGTGAGATTGATCGGCGCGGTGTTCGGGCTTGCCGCCATGGTGCTGGGCGCGACGGCCGGGCTGGCGCGCGCCGAGAGTACGCCGGCCTGTCCGACGGCGCCGATGCGCCTCGTGGTGCTGGGCGACAGTCTCGCCGATGGGCTCTGGGCTTCGTTCCAGCGCAGCTTCGCCGCCTGCGACACGCTTGAGGTCGTGCGCGTCACCGCCGTCTCCGACGGGCTGGCGAAGAGCTCGGACGAGGAATGGATTTCGCGCTACATGACCCAGGCGGGCCTGCCCGAGGACGGCACCACCGACGTCGCCGTGGTGCAGATCGGGGCGAACGACATCAATTTCATCCGCAACGGCAATTCGCGCGAGATTTTCAATACCGAGCTGTGGAACGAACTCTACGCCCAGCGGGTGCGCGAGGTCACCGGCACGCTCGGCGCCCACAGCGCCGCGGTGTTCTGGGTGGGTCTGCCGGTGGTCGGCAACAACAAGTTCGAACCCAGTTACCAGATCATCACCGCGGTGCAGAAGCAGGCGGTGCGCAAGGCCGGCGGCAAATTCGTCGACATCCACGAACTCACCAAGTTCGGCACCGGCGATTTTGCGATGAGCGGCAAGGTCGACGGCCAGATCGTCAAGATGCGCGCCGCCGACAAGGTGCATTTCACCCTCCCGGGCTACGACATGGTCGCCCGCGCCGTGCTCGACGATCTCGTCGACATCATCAATGCCACAAACCGCAGGCTCGCGCTCCAAGATGTCAAAATTCAGTAAGGCCGTCCTGCCGCTTCTCCTGGTGTTTACGGCGGCCTGCGGCACCGATCTGCAACGCGCGCGGGCGCAGGACCTGGGCGAGGCGCTGCGCGCGCCGGCGCCCGCCGTCAGGGAGGGCACGGGTGTGAGCGACGAGACCGCGGCCAAGGCCGAGACGACCTTTGTGCGCGGTGGAGTTTTGCCGCAGCGCGTGACCCGCGCGGTCAGCCCCGCCGATCCGCTCCGGCTGATGGTGATCGGCGACAGCCTGGCCGACGGGTTCGGCATGTTCCTCAAGAGCCGCGTC
Organism: Maritimibacter sp.; assembly: GCA_020441225.1. The sequence continues at coordinate 16,761 of JAGRMP010000239.1, forward strand.
GCCGAGCGCGGCCTGCCGGTCACGGTCCTCAACCGGGGCCGCACCTCGACCGGTCTCGCGCGCGCCGATTTCTACGATTGGCCCGGGCAGTTCGTCGGCATGGCCGCCGCCGACCGGCCCGATATCGTGGTCGCCAATTTCGGCGCCAACGACAATCAGCCGATCCGGCTGGCGAGCGGCAAATCGGTGCCCTACGACACGCCTGAATGGGACGCGGCCTATAGCGCGCAGATGCGCCACATCCTCGACACCGCCGCGGGGGCGGGCGCCGTGTTCTACCTGCTCGGGCCCGCACCCGACGCCGACAGCCATCGTAATGCCTTGTTGTCCAAGGCAAACGGATTGTTTCGCGACCTCGCGCGCCAGACCGGCGCGCATTTCCTTTCGCTCCCCGCCATTACCGGCGGGCCCAATGGCGAATGGGTCCAGAGCGCGGGGGGTACCACGATCCGCTCGGGTGACGGGTCGCATTTCACCGGCGCGGGCTACACGCTCGTGGTGAACGAGATCCTCGCCGCGATCGAGCGCGACAACCCCGGCCTGTTCTCGCCTTCCAGCGTCGAGATCGCCAGCCTGCAATAGACCATGCTGTTCCCGACGCTCCAGTTCATCGGGTTCTTCGTCGTTGTCCTGGCGCTGAACGGCTTCGCATGGGACCGTCCGACCGCGCGCAAGGCGCTGCTGATCGCGGCGTCTTACGTGTTCTACGCGGCCTGGGATATCCGCTTCACGCTGCTGATGGCCTTCGTCTCGCTCACCGCTTACCTGGGTGGCCTCGCGGTGACCCGCCCCCACCTCGCGCGGGCGGCCAGGATCGTCTCGGTCACGCTCATGCTCGGCGTGCTGGGGGTGTTCAAGTACTACGACTTCTTCATGATCAACCTCGCGCGGCTGCTCGACGGCACCGCATTCGCGCGCGACCTCACCTGGATGACCCTGATCCTGCCCGTCGGGATCTCGTTCTACACCTTCCAGGCGATCAGCTACGTGATCGACGTTTCGCGCGGCGACACGCCCGCCCGGCGCAACCCGGCGGACGTGTTCCTCTATATCTCGTTCTTCCCGCAGCTCGTCGCCGGCCCGATCGTGCGGGCGGCGCATTTCCTGCCGCAGATCGACGCGCCGGTGCGCCCCGACGCGGCGGCGCGCGCCACCGCCATCGTCTTGATCCTGTCGGGCCTGTTCAAGAAGATGGTGGTCGCCAACTACCTTTCGGTGCTGCTGGTCGACCCGGTCTTCGGCTTTCCCGACGGGCAGAACTGGGCCTCGGCGCTCGCCGCGATGCTCGGCTATGCCGTCCAGATCTACTGCGATTTCTCGGGCTATTCCGACATCGCCATCGGCGTCGCGCTGCTGCTCGGCTACCACTTCCACCGCAATTTCGACCAGCCCTACCGGGCGGCGTCGCTGCGTGAGTTCTGGCAGCGCTGGCACATCTCGCTGTCGAGCTGGATCCGCGATTACCTCTACATCCCGCTCGGCGGCAACCACGGCGGGCGCGTGCGCCAGACCGCGACGTTGATGGCGACGATGACGCTTGCGGGGCTGTGGCACGGGGCGGGCTGGACCTTCCTCGCCTGGGGCTTCCTGCACGGCGCCGGCCTCGCGCTGGAACGGGCGCTCAGGCGCGCCGGGGTCGCGCTTCCGACGCTGCTCGCCACCGCACTGACCTTCGTCTTCGTCGTGCTCCTGTGGGTGCCGTTCCGGTCGCCGAACCTCGCCGATGCGGGCGCGCTCTTCGCCGCGCTGGGCCGCACCGAGGCCCTGTCGGCGCCCGCGCTCACCCCACTCGCGCTCACGCTTGTCGCGCTGGGTCTCGCGATGAACTGGCTGCCGCTCGGCTGGCGCGACGGCGTCCAGGCCGGGCTCGCCCGGCTCGGCCCGGTGGTGCAGGCCACGGTTCTCGGCCTCGCCGTCTGGTTCCTGTTCGCGGTGACGCAGGACGGCGTCGCCCCCTTCATCTATTTCCAGTTCTGAAGCGGAGAGAGGCAGCGATATGACCCAAAACGCCAGGTTCATCGCCACCGCCGCCGCGCTCCTGGTCCTCGCCTGGCTGTTCTCCGGCGAACGGCTGCTCGACGCCGTCTTCGAGATGCCGGATGCGGGGCCGCTGGATGACGCGGTGATCGCGCTGACCGTCGCCGCCGAAGACCTCAAGGCGCGGCTCGGTCTGCCCGACGTTTTCGGCGCGTTGCGGGCGACGCTTCACGCGCTCCTCGGGGTGTAGCGGCCCTTTCCTTCGCCCGCCCAATGCCTAGACTGCGCCTGACCCGGGGGCCCCGCGCGGCCCCGCCGCAACCTGTCCAACCAAGGAGCAAAGCGATGACCGGCGCCGAAGTGCTCGTCGAAACCCTGCTGGCCTCGGGGGTCGACACCGTCTTCGCCAACCCGGGCACCTCCGAGTTGCATTTCGTCGCCGCGCTCGACCGGCACCCCGAGATGCGCTGCGTGCTGTGCCTGTTCGAGGGCGGGGCGACCGGGGCGGCGGACGGCTATGCGCGG
>JAGRMP010000240.1 GCA_020441225.1 Maritimibacter sp.
GATGAAGCAGGCATGCGGCTGCGGATGCTCGTAGGCCGAGCTCGACTTGGTCAGGATCTTGCTGTCGTGGTCGACATAGAAATGGCCCTGGCTCGGCCCGTCGATCCCGTAGGCCCAGTGCAGGCCGGTGTTGAACCATTGCGGGCTGTTCGGCGCGGCCATCTGCGCGGCCAGCATGTAGCGCATCTCGTCGAAATAGGCGCGGGCATCGGCTTCGGTGGTGAAATAGCCACCTTTCCAGCCCCAGTAGCACCAGGCGCCGGCCAGGCGGTCGAACACCTGCTTGGCTGAAGTTTCGCCTGTAAAGCGCTGATCTTTGGGAAGTTTTTCAAGCGCGGCCTGGTCGGGCGCGTGCCGCCAGAGGAACTCCGGCACATTGTCCTCGGCCACCGCGCGGGTCGCGACGGGCACACCGGCCTTGCGGAAATACTTTTGCGCAATCACGTCCGACGCGACCTGGCTCCAGTCTTCCGGCACTTCGACGTTGTCGAGCTTGAACACGATCGTGCCGTCGGGATTGCGGATTTCGGATTGGGTCCTGGTAAAGGAGATGCTGTCGTAGGCGTCTTTGCCTGCCTCGGTGAACACTCTTTCGATTTTCATGGTGCCTGTCGTTCCCTGTTCTGCGGGCTAAGCCCGCGTCGTCTCAAAAATCTGCACTTCGCCGCGCGTTTTCCTCTTCCCGTCGACAGGAAGGGCGCTGGAAGAAAGACGAACAGTACCATAGGCTGCCGACGCGGTTTCGCGCTGTTGGCAGCTCCGTCCCTCTTTTGACGAGGGTACCTTTGCTCTGTGTGTCCTGTCCTCAGTGCCCGATAGCCACTACATTTAGTGGCCGCCTGATCAACGCGCACAAATTGACCCAAGCTCACGCCAGCGTCAACGTCGTTTTACACTCCCGTTACCGTTTCCACTGTGGAAACAATACCGGGATTGGGGACAGACTGGGGATACCGTGTGGAGGGATCTCGAAACCCGCTTCGTTTTCAGGCCGTTCTTGCTTTGAACTACCAAGGCGGTTGAGCCTGACCCTGCCAAATTTTTTTTCCGGGGTCCCGATTGCTGAGGCGAAATGGCCACAGGCAAGGGTTTGATGCAGGCGGACAGGACCATCGGCGGGGGCAGAATCATCCGAAAGGATACCACTAGATATAGAAGAATTACCGCATTCACCCCTGTATGTTGTGTTTTTCAGCGCTTCCGCGGGAGAATCGCGATTCGGGGTCCTGGCGCTCCGGAGCGTCGCGGCGGACGGTCCGCTGGTCGGGGCGGCGAGATTCGAACTCACGACCTCCTGTACCCAAAACAGGCGCGCTACCAGGCTGCGCTACGCCCCGACAGCGCTTCCATACATGAGCGCCCCCGGGGAAGGAAAGGGCTATTGGTGGCCGGGATCGTCGCCGGGTCGGGCGATGGGGGCGTCTGGCCGCAGGGTCCTCGCACAGCGCCGCCGCCGCCGTCCGGCGGCCCGCCGGGGCCGGCCCCGGGCCGTATCCGTTGCCGGATCCGATGCGAGAGCGCTCAGGTGCCGTCGGCGGCGGTGTCGCAGGCCCAGGCCGCCTCCGTGCCGTCGAAGACCGGATGCCGCACAGCGTCCCCGGGTTCGATCCCCAGCGCTTCGGCCAGGCCGCCCCGGATCTCCAGCACCGCGAGGATCCCGGTCCCGCCGTTGATCCCGGTCAGATCGCCCGGCACCGCGCGCTCATGCACATACGCCACCGTGCCATCCGCGCGGATGAACACCATGTCGAGCGGAATGAGCGTGTTCTTCATCCAGAAGGTCGGGCTGCCCGCCCGCGGGTAGACGAACAGCATCCCCGCAGACGCCGCAAGGCTTTCGCGAAACATCAGCCCCCGGGCCTGTTCCGCCGGTTCGTCTGCGATCTCGATGCCGAACCGCGCCGTGCCCCAGTCGCCTCGGATGTCGAGACGCGCGTCGTCACAGGCCTGCGCCCAGGCACCCTGCGCGGTCCCGGGCCCGGCGAGCAGCAGCGCGGCCGCCGCCAAAGTCCGGATGCCGCCCGCCATCACCTAGTGGTCGTCGCGATGCTGCAACACCGCGTCCCAGGAAGCGACCAGCACCGCCATCCGGCCGCGCGACCCGTCGATGGCGCGCAGCGACACCGCTTCGCCGGGCTGCAGATCGGCAAAGCCCGACCGGCGCAGCACTTCGACATGGATGAACACGTCCTCGCCCTTGCCGAAGACATTGGCGAATCCGAAACCCTTGCCCTTGTCGAACCATTTCACCCGCGCCGGCTCCAGCGGTCCAGCGTTTTCCAGATCGACATCGTCCTCGGTGAGCACGTCGCCCGTCGCGGTATCGCTGTCGGGCGGCTCGATCGCCAGGACCTCCACCGCCTGCATCCCGCGCTGCGTCGTTTGCGCGATCAGCTGTATCCCCGATCCATCCGCGACGGAACTTTGCCCGAAGTTGCGCAAAACATTGGCATGCAACAGGATATCCGGCCCGCCGCGATCAGCCACCACGAACCCGAACCCTTTTCCCGGATCGAACCATTTGACGTGACCGTGCAAAGTTTCCTTTTCGGCCAGATCGTGATCTTCCGTCATTCCGTCACCTGTTAGTCTTCCATCCCACTCCCATTAGAGGCTTTTTTGGAAGTCGCACAAGCCAACCGAACCTGTATTTTTGTACAAGTGCCCCTGTTTCGCAACTCAAAAGGCGATTAGGGATTCAATCGTTCAACCTGCCAGGGTGACGTAAGGGCATCCCGGCGCCAGCGGAACCGGTCATGCAGGCGGAACGCGCCGTCGGCCCAGAACTCGATTTCGAGGGGTTTCAGCCGGTAGCCGCCCCAGAACGGCGGCCGTTTCGGGTGCAGGCCCAGCTCCGGCGTGAGCCTTGCCACTTCGGCCATCAGCGACGCCCGCGAGGCGAGCGGCTGCGACTGGTGCGAGGCCCAGGCGCCGAGCCGGCTCTTGAGAGAGCGCGAGGCGAAATATTCGTCCGCCTGCGGCCCGTCCTCGCGCTCGATCAGCCCGCGCGCCCGCACCTGCCGGCGCAGGCTCTTCCAGTGCATCACGAAGGCCCCCTTGCCGGCGCGGTCGAGTTCCTGCGCCTTGGCGGAACCGTAGTTGGTGTAGAAGACGAAAGCATCGGCTTCGATTTCCTTGAGCAGGACCATGCGCGCATTCGGCATCCCGTCCGCATCGACCGTCGACAGCGCGATGGCGTTCGGGTCGTTGACCTCCCGCGCGCCCGCCTCCGTCAGCCAGGCCTGGGCGATGGCGAAGGGATCGTCGCCTGCGAAAATACCCGTGCGGTCGCTCATCTTCCCCTCCGGTTGCCGTAACGTCAAATTCGCCCCCTGCGGGCCCGGGCACAGCGCCGGCGCATCTTGAAGCAGGCGGTGCAATCGCGTAATCCGACTTAACCGAAGTTTGCGGGACAGAAAAGCAGGACGGGGAGCAGCCAATGTCCAACGGGTTGATGACCGGAAAGCGCGGCCTGATCATGGGGCTCGCCAACGACAAGAGCATGGCCTGGGGGATCGCCAAGGCGCTTCACGACGCCGGCGCCGAGATCGCGCTCTCCTACCAGGGCGAGATGATGAAGAAACGCGCCCTGCCCCTCGCCGAACAGCTCCAGGCGCCGATCGTTGCAGAATGCGACGTTTCCGACGATTCCTCGATCGACGCGCTGTTCGCCACGCTCCGGGAAAAATGGGGCAAGATCGACTTTCTCGTCCACGCCATCGGCTTCTCCGACAAGAACGAATTGCGTGGCGGCTACGCCTCCACCAGCCGCGACAATTTCCGCGTGACGATGGACATTTCGGTCTATTCCTTCACCGCCGTCGCCGCCCGCGCCGCGCCGCTCATGACCGACGGCGGATCGATGGTCACGCTCACCTATCTCGGCGGCGAACGGGTCATGCCGCATTACAACGTGATGGGCGTGGCCAAGGCCGCCCTCGAAGCGAGCGTACGTTACCTCGCCGAGGATTTCGGGCCGAAAGGCATCCGCGTCAACGCGATCTCGGCCGGTCCGGTCAAGACTCTCGCCGCCTCCGGCATCGGCGATT
>JAGRMP010000241.1:0-4942 GCA_020441225.1 Maritimibacter sp.
TTCGTCTTCGGCCGCGGCGGCGAAGAGGGCGAGGCCTGCGTCGCAGCCGGCGTGCCGATCCGGGTCGTCCCCGGGATCACCGCCGGGATCGGCGGGCTCGCCCATGCGGGCATCCCGGTGACCCATGGCGCGGTCAATTCGGCGGTCACCTTCGTCACCGGTCATGACGCGGGCGGCGACACCCCGCCGCTCGACTGGGCCGCCATCGCCAAGGCGAGCCCGGTGATCGTGATCTACATGGGGATGCGCAACCTCGCCGAAATCGCGGGGCATCTGGTCGACGCGGGCCGGAGGCCGGAAGAACCGGTCGCCATCGTCCAGAACGCCTCGACGCCCGAGCAGAAGGTGCTGGTCTCGACCCTCGCGCGCGCTGCCGCCGACGCGGTCGCGGCCGGGATCGGCGCGCCCGCCGTGGTCTGCGTCGGCGCCACCGTGCCGCTGCGTGCGGCGCTCGACTGGCAGACCCAAGCCCCGTCATGACCGGACGCGGGCTGATCCTGGCCGCGCCCGGCTCGGGCAGCGGCAAGACCACGCTCACGCTGGGGCTGCTGCGCGCCTTGCGCCGCCGCGGCGTGCCGGTCAGGGGCGCGAAATCGGGGCCCGACTACATCGACCCGCGCTTTCACGAGGCCGCCAGCGGGGCCGACTGCCCCAATCTCGACGCCTGGGCGATGGGGCCCGACCGGATCACGTCGCTTGCGGCGGGCGACGACCTCCTTCTGATCGAGGGCGCGATGGGGCTGTTCGACGGGGCGCCGCCGCACGGCCGGGGCGCGACCGCCGATCTTGCCCGCCTCCTCGGCCTGCCGGTGGTGCTGGTGGTGGACGCGAGCCACATGGCGCAGAGCGTCGCGCCGCTGGTCGCGGGCTTCGCGGGCCACGACCAGGCGGTGCATCTCGCAGGCGTGATCCTGAACAAGCTCGGCAGCCCGCGCCACGAGACCATGCTGCGCACCGCGCTGGCGCCCCTCGGCCTGCCGGTGCTGGGGGCGCTCCACCGGCAGGCGGGGCTCGTGCAGCCCTCGCGCCACCTCGGCCTGGTCCAGGCGGGCGAGCGCGCCGATCTCGACGCCTGGCTCGACCGGGTGGCGGAGATGGCCGAGGCAGCGGTGGATCTCGATGCGCTGGCAGCCCTGGCCGCGCCCCTGCCGGCGGCCGGATCGCCCGCCCGGCTCGCCCCGCCCGGCCAGCGGATCGCCGTCGCCGAGGACCGGGCCTTTGCCTTTGCCTACCCCCATATCCTCGCCGACTGGCGGGCGGCGGGGGCCGAGATCCTGCCGTTCTCGCCGCTGGCCGATGAAGCCCCGGCGGGGGACGCGGATTTCATCTTCCTGCCCGGCGGCTACCCCGAGCTGCACGCGGGCGCGCTCGCGGCGGCAGGCACGTTCCGGGCCGGGATGCGCGCCGCCACCTGCCCGGTCCACGGCGAATGCGGCGGCTACATGGTGCTGGGCGACGGGCTGATCGATGCGGAGGGCCTGCGGCACGAAATGTTGGGCCTGCTGCGGCTCGAGACCAGCTTCGCGCGGCGCAGGCTGCATCTCGGCTACCGCCAGGCCGAGGCCCTGCGCGGGCCCTTCCCGGGGGCCTGGATGGCACATGAATTTCACTACGCCACCACCCTCAGGGCCGAGGGCGACCGGCTCTTCAGCGTCGCCGATGCCGAGGGCGCGGCGCTCCCCGACCAGGGGTTGGCGAACGGGGCCGTCTCGGGCTCGTTCCTGCATCTGATCGACCGCGCGCCATAAGGTCCACCCCCCGGGCGGGACAGGTGTGCGAGGTTTGGGCGAGCTCGCACGGGGGTCCAAGCGGCTGTTTTCACTGATGCTAGCGCTAACAACTTCGCGCCGGGCGAAACCGCGCGACCCGGCCTGCGCCGCTGCGACCGCAATGCCCCTTGGCTTCCCCCGCGCGCGCCGTTACGCAGGCGAAATGACCACGCACCACACCCATATCGACGACCGGCGGGCGAAGAAGAACGTCATCGTCCTGGTGATCGCCCAGGCGGTGGTCGGCGCGCAGCTGCCGATCATCTTCACCATCGCCGGGCTCGCGGGCATGTCGCTCGCGCCGAACCCCTGCTGGGCGACGCTGCCGATCTCGTTCACAGTGCTGGCCAACACGCTTATCGCCACCCCGATGAGCTGGTTCATGGGCCGCTACGGTCGGCGCGCGGGCTTCTGGCTCGGCACCGCGGGCGGGCTCACGGGCGGGATCATCGGGGCCTACGCGCTGACCCAGTCGAGCTTTCCCCTGTTCCTGCTCGGGGCGGTCTTCACCGGTTTCTACCAGTCCGGCCAGGGCTTCTTCCGCTTCGCCGCCGCCGACACCGCCTCGGACAGCTATCGCCCCAAGGCGATCTCCTACGTGCTCGCGGGCGGCCTGATCTCGGCCATCATCGGCCCGCAGCTGGTGAAACTCACGGCGGAAGCGATGCTTGTGCCCTTCCTCGGTTCCTACATCGCCGTCATCGGGCTCAACCTGATCGGGATCGTGATCTTCGCCTTCGTCGATATCCCCAAACCCGAAGCCCAGGCCGAGGCCGGGCACCCGGTGGGGCGCAGCACCTGGGAGATGCTCAAGACGCCGACCATCCTGGTCGCGATGGTCATCGCCACGGTCAGCTACGCGCTGATGAACCTGCTCATGACCTCGACCCCGCTTGCGGTGGTCGGCTGCGGTTTCGACACCGGCACCGCGGCCAATATCATCTCGGCGCACGTGCTGGCGATGTATGTGCCGAGCTTCTTCACCGGCCACCTGATCGCCCGGTTCGGTGCCCGGTTCATCTCCGCCACGGGGCTCGCGATCATCGGCGCGGCGGGGGTGGTCGGGCTCACCGGCGCCCAGCTCGAGAACTTCTACATCGCGCTGGTCCTGCTCGGCGTCGGCTGGAACTTCGGTTTCATCGGCGCGACCACCATGCTGGCAGGCGCGCATGAGAGCTACGAACGCGGCCGGATCCAGGGGATCAACGACATGATCGTCTTCGGCGGCGTGACGCTCGCCTCGCTGAGTTCGGGCGCCTTGATGAACTGCTCGGGCAACGGCGCGGCGGAGGGCTGGACGGCGGTCAACCTCGCCTCGATGCCGCTCTTGGTGCTGGCGGGCGCGGCGCTGATCTGGCTGGTGATGCGGCCGGAGGAGGACGACGCCCTCTGAACCGATCGCGGCGGGGCGGCAGCGCACCGGCGCCCCGGCGAACCGGCGTTGCACCTGCGCCGGGCTCAGCGCCGGAGCAGCTCGCTCCGCGCCGCATCCGCTGCCTGCCAATCCAGAAGCGCTTTGCGCAGCCCCGCCGCGGCGCGGGCGCGCCAGGCGGGGTCGAGCAGCCGGTCGCGGTCGACCTGCGACGACAGGAACCCGAGCTCGACCAGCACCGAGGGGATGTCGGGCGCTTTCAAGACCGAGAACAGCGCCTGCATCCGCGGCGTCTTGTAGGTCGAGCCGGTGGCCTCGAACAGACCCTCGACCAGGGCATCGGCGAGCTGTTCGGAGCGGGGCTGGGTTTCGGTCCGGGCCATATCCATCAGCGCCAGCGCGACGCTGTCCTCGACGTTGCTGAAGTCTACCCCGGCGAGGAGGTCGGCCCGGTCGTGGCGCTCGGCGAGCTGGGCCGAGGCCTCGTCGGTGGCGTCTTCGGCCAGCGTGTAGACCGCCGCGCCGCTGGCATAGCCCTCGGCGAGCGCGTCGGCATGGATCGAGACGAAGACGTCGGCGCCGGCGTGCCGGGCGATCCTGAGCCGTTCTTCCAGGGGCACGAAGACGTCGTCGTCGCGGGTCATCACCACGTCGACCGCGGCATCTGCCCGGCGCAGCGCATCGCGCAGCTCGCGGGCAAAGGTCAGCACCAGGTCGCTCTCGCGCACCCCCTCGCGCTCGGCGCCGGGGTCGATCCCGCCGTGGCCGGGATCGATGACCACGGTAAACAGATCGTCGGCGGCGGTTGTGGGCGGGACCGTCGTCTCCGCCTCCGAGAACACCGCGCTCGGCGGCGCGCCGGCGCCGGCGGCGAAGCTGGCGGGATCGGTATCGGTCAGCCGCAGCGTGATCCGGGCCCCGTCCGGCGTGGTCTCCATTCCGGCCTGGGCCACCGCCATCGGCCGGGTGAGCGCGATCACCAGCCGGGACCAGCCGGGCCGGAAGGTGCCGGTGGCGATCTCGTCGACCCGGGTGATCGCATCGGGACCGTCCGGAAGTGCGACCCCGGTCCAGTCGACCTCGGCGAAGTCCATCACTACCCGCCAGGGATCGTCGAGGGTGAAGACCCGCCAGGGCACGGGCTGCGAGAGGCCGAAGGACACAAGCATCCGGCCGCGCCGTTCGATCAGCTCGAGCCCGGCGCCGGTCACGCTGGCGCGCGCGCCGAGCGCCTGCTGCGCCGAGACCGGGACCGAACCGGCGAACGCCACCCAGAGGAGTGCCAGAAGGAGAAGGATGCGCCTCAATGCTCTGCCCTTTTTCCCCAGCGTCTACACCGGGCGACGGGCGCATGCAAAGCACCGCGCGGTCACATGCGCGACAGAGCGCGCAGGACAGGGGTTGGGCAGGGCCCGGGTTGGGCCGGNNCGGAAACGGGGCCGGAAACGGGGCCGGAAAGAGCACGCTCACCCCGACCGCGGCCGAAGGCGACCGCAGCGCCGCAACCGGCGCCCCGAGCGGAGCGCTGCCGCCCGAAGACCGCGCCGCGGCCCCGGGGTCAGACGATGCTGATGTCGTCGACCAGATTGTCGGGGTTCGAGATCCCGAGGACCGTCAACACGTCGCCGCCGCCGAAATTGAGCACGGTGTAGCTGCCCTTGTCGACGCCGTAGGTATCGATCACGTCCTGGGCGCTCATCCCGCCGCCCCAGAGGTTGTCGTCCAGCACCAGGATGTCGCTGCCGCGTTGGAAATCCGCGATCTCGTCGCGGTCGTCGCCCGCGCGGAACACGAAGCTGTC
>JAGRMP010000241.1:4999-8013 GCA_020441225.1 Maritimibacter sp.
CCGCCGGCGCCTTTGATCCGGTCGTTGCCGCCGCCGCCGCCGAGCACGTCGGCCCCTTTCTGGCCGCGCAGCACGTCGCCGCCATTGCCGCCGATCACGGTATCGTCGCCGGAGCCGGCGGCCACGATGTCCTTGCCGCCGCCCGCCGAAATCTCGTCGTCGCCGCCGAGCGCGACGATCTTGTCGGCGCCGCCATTGCCCTTGATGTCGTTGTCGACGTCGTTGCCGGTGATCCGGTCGTCGCCACTGCCGCCGGTCGCGTTCTCGATGATGACGCCAGTCTCGCCCTGCTTGTTCTTCAGGGCTCCGGTGAAATCGCCGGCGATGGCGAAGCCACCGTAGCTGTCCCCGCCCTTCACGTAGCTCAAATAGCCGCCGGCATGTTTGCCCTCGTCGAGCGTGGCGGAATTGAGGTTGATGATCGCGTCCGCGCTGCCGGTGTACTTGATCCGGTCATTGCCGCCGGTGTCCCAGATCGCGGTCCAGCCCATCTTGGTGCCGAGCTTGTAGGTGGTGCCGCCGGCATTGGTCGTGGTGTCGGCGCCGTAGAGATACTGGATCGCGGCGATGTCGAGCGCGCCGGGGCCGGAACTGTAACCGCGGTCGTTGTAGCCGTTGCCCCAGGGGTCCTGCCTGGCCCAGCCGTCGTTGTAGGACATGACGGTGAAGACCCCCTGGTTGAGGTCGTAGAGACCGAGATCGTCGGAGGCGCTGACGCCCGGCATCAGCTCGGAGGGCCCGTCATCGTCATGCGGATGCGCAAGTCCGAGCGCGTGGCCGATCTCGTGAATGAAGGTCGACAACGCGAGCCCGCCGGATTTGAGGCTGTCGGCATCGTAGCCATATCTTTCCGGCCAGCCGAAGGTTTCCCAGTTGTACCAGCCTTGCAGCTGGCCGTTGTAGCCCGTTCCGCCGGGGATCTCGTGCAGACCCAACACCCCGTCCGAGCCGGCGATGGACAGCATCGTCGCGTCGTCGACGTAGTATTCGACCAGGTCGGCGGCGCCGGGAAGGAAACTCTCCTGGAAGTCGATATCGGCCACGTCGGACCAGCTTTGCAGCGCGGTGCGGAAAGCGCTCTTGGCCGCGAAGGTCCACAGATCGTAGCTGTTGTCGAACGCATAGGTGAGCGTGTTCGTCCCCCACTTGGTGTCGCCATAGAGGATCGAGTCGATGAATGTGTTTCCGGTGGGGCGCGCCATGGCTATTCAACTCCGCAGGCTATTCAATCCGTTGACCAGATCTTGCGCGATCTGTCCACGGGCCGGAAACTCGCATGTCACTGTGCGCGAAGGATGGCCCGGATTTGTCGGGGATTGGGCAATGATGCGTCTGCCCGCGCGGGATTGTCGCAAGGGCGGCGGGTCCGGCCCCCGGTCCGGATGTGCCGGTTCGAACGAGCCTGCCCGGTGTACCTGTCCGGTGTGCTTGTCCGGGCGCGCCTGCCCAGATGTGCCTGTCCGGTGTCCTTGCCCGGTGTCCCTGCCCGGTGTGCCCGGGCTACGCGCGCGCGGTCATGAACCGCCGGAGCCGGTCGAGCCCCTCCTCGATATCCGCCGTCGCCCGCGCGTAGGAGAACCTGAGCGTGGTGTGGCCGCGCAGTGGGTCGAAATCGAGCCCGGGCGTCACCGCGACCCCGGCTTTTTCCAGGATCTCGCCGGCAAAGGCGCGGGAATCGGAGGTGAAGCGGGAGACATCGGCGTAGATGTAGAAGGCCCCGTCCGGCGGCGCGATTTCGGTGAACCCGGCTTTCGGCAGGCCGTCGAGCATCAGCCGGCGGTTTCGGGCATAGACGGCGCGGTTCGCCTCCAGCTCGTCGGTGCACTCCATCGCCGCCAGCGCCGCCACCTGGCTCACATGCGGCGGGCAGATGAACATGTTCTGGGCGATCCGCTCGACGATGCGCACGTGATCCGCCGGCACCACCATCCAGCCGACCCGCCATCCGGTCATCGAGAAATACTTGGAGAAGGAATTGATCACATAGGCATCGTCGGTGAGTTCCAGCGCGGTGACCCCCCGGGCGCCGTAGTGGAGGCCGTGGTAGATCTCGTCCGACACCAGCGAAATGTCGCGGTCCGCGCAGGCCGCGACCAGCGCCGCCATCTCGGCGTGACCGAGCATCGTGCCCGAAGGGTTGCCGGGCGAGGCCAGCATCAGCCCGGCCAGATCCTCGGGCAGGTCTTCCGGCACCGGCTGGTAGCGGTTCTCGGGCCGGGTCTGGATGCCCACCGGCGCAAGGTCGAGCGCGCGCAGGATCTGGCGGTAGGAGGGATAACCCGGATCGCCCATGCCGACCCGGTCGCCGGTGTCGAAAAGCGCGGTGAAGGCGAGGAGGAACGCCCCGGAGGAGCCCGGGGTGACCACCACGCGGGCCGGGTCGAGGTCGACGCCGTAGCGCTCGCCGTAATGCCGGGCGATGCGCGCGCGCAGCACCGGCAGGCCGAGCGCCACCGTGTAGCCGAGCGGGTCGCCCGCCATCGCCCGCGCGACGGCTTCGCGCGCCCCGGCCGGGGCCGGCGTGCCGGGCTGGCCCACTTCCATGTGGATGATGCTCCGGCCCGCATCCTCGGCGCGGCGCGCCGCATCCATCACGTCCATCACGATGAAGGGATCGACCTGTGAGCGGGTTGAGTTTCGCAATTCATTCTCCCAGTCTGCGGCCATGCGTTTTGACCGCTTATGCGGGGCAAGGTCAATCCCGGCCCTGATTTCCTTCGTTCTGACCTGCGCCGCCCTCTGGGCGGGCGGAGCCGTCCCGGCCGGCGCCGGGACCGTGCTGCTGCGCGATGCGGGGGTCGAACATGCGCTTTCGCGGCTTTCATTTCCGATCCTTCGGGCGGCGGGTCTGAGCCCGAGGCGGGTGCGCGTTCTGGTGGTGGACGACGGTTCGCTGAACGCGTTCGTGATCGACAACCGCGCGATCTTCATCCATTCCGGCCTGATCATGAAGGCCGGGCGCGCAGCCGTTCTACAGGCGGTGATCGCACATGAGGCGGCGCATATCGCCAACG
>JAGRMP010000242.1:0-6604 GCA_020441225.1 Maritimibacter sp.
GAGACGCTCGGCCTGCTCTACGCCGACCATTTCCCCTACCGCCAGAAGGCCACCGCGCGGGGGATCCGGCGGTCGCCGCTACACGTCCAGCTCGAGGCCGAGGGGGCGGTCTTCGGCGAGCTCGCGGGCTGGGAGCGGGCCAACTGGTTCGCCGAGCCGGGGCAGGACCGGGCCTACCGTTACTCCTGGAAACGCCAGAACTGGTTCGACAATGCCGCGCGCGAACACCAGGCGGTGCGCGAAAACGTCGGGCTCTACGACATGTCGTCCTTCGGCAAGATCCGGGTCGAGGGGCGCGACGCGGAGGCTTTCCTCAACCATGTCGCGGGCGGCGACATGTCCGTTCCCCCGGGCCGGATCGTCTACACGCAGCTCCTCAACGACCGGGGCGGGATCGAGGCGGACGTCACCGTGACCCGGCTGAGCGAGACCGCCTATCTCGTCGTCACCCCCGCCGCCACCCGGCGTGCCGACCAGAGCTGGCTTGCGCGCCACCTGGGCGACAGGGCGGTGGTGCTCACCGATGTGACCGCGGGCGAGGCGGTGATCGCGGTGATGGGGCCGCGGGCGCGGGAACTGATGCTGATGGCCAGCCCGGCCGATTTCTCCAACGATGCCAACCCCTTCGGCACCGCGCAGGAGGTGGAGATCGGGATGGGCCTCGCGCGCGTCCACCGGGTGAGCTACGTGGGCGAGCTGGGCTGGGAGGTCTATGTATCCGCCGACATGGCGGTGCATGTCTTTGAAGTGCTCAACGAGGCGCGCCGGGCGCTCGGCGGGCGGCTCTGCGGGCTGCACATGATGGACAGTTGCCGGATCGAGAAAGGGTTTCGCCATTTCGGCCACGACATCACCTGCGAAGATCACGTGCTGGAGGCCGGGTTGGGCTTTGCGGTGAAGACGGCGAAAACCGATTTCATCGGTCGCGACGCGGTCTTGCGCAAGCGCGACGCCGGGCTCGATCGGCGGCTGGTCCAGTTCCGCCTGACCGACCGCGAGCCGCTCCTTTACCACGCCGAACCGGTGCTGCGGGACGGGGTGGTGGTGGGCCACCTGACCTCCGGCGCCTATGGGCACACGCTCAGCGGCGCGGTCGGGCTCGGTTACGTGCCGTGCACAGGCGAAAGCCCGGGCGACCTCCTCGCCTCGACCTACGAAATCGAGGTGGCCGGCACGCGGGTCGCGGCCGAGGCCTCGCTGAAGCCGCTCTACGACCCGACCGGGGCGCGGGTGAAGTCATGACCCGCTAAGGTGCTGATCGCCAATGTAAAACCATTCTCCACGCCGCGGGAACGGCGGGGCGCTCAGCCCTTGGCCACCTGCGCGCGCTTCTGCGCGGCGATGCGGAAGGGCGCGTTGGCCGCGCCGTAGCCGCCGTAGCGCGGGTCGCGCTGGACGATCTCGAAGAACATCCCGCGCGCGAAGGTCTTGCTGTAGAGCTGGAAGAAGGCGCCGTCCATGTCGCGGTCGTAGAGGATCCCGCGCTCCTGCATCCGCGCGACCAGCCCGGTGGGAAAGTCGAACCGCGCGGTGAGGTCGTCGTAATAGTTCTGCGGCATCGGCAGCGGCTCGAACCCGCGCGCAGCGAGCTTCTCGGCGGTGGTAAAGATGTCGTCGGTCGCGAGCGCGATATGCTGCACCGAGGCGCCGAAGGATTTCGACAGGAAACGACCCGCCAGGGTGCGGTTGCTGTCGGCGCCGTTGAGCGTGACCTTGAGGCCGCCGCCGGGGCTTTCGACCACCTGGCTGCGCACCAGGCCATCGGGGTCGAACACGTCGATCATCGGCGATTTCACCATGTCGAAGGTCGAAGTGTAGAACAGCACCCAGGACAGCATGTTGTCATGCGAGACGGTCTGGTTGTGGTGGTCGACATGGGTGATGCCGGCCCCCTCGGGCGCGTCTTTCGCGCCATATTGCTTTTCCCAGATCCGCGCGAGCCCGGCGCTGTCGTCGATGAAATGCAGAACCGTGTTCGAGGGGCCGAGCACCGCGGGCACGCCGGCGCCGCCGGGACCCTTGCCGGTATCGAAGGGTTTCGAGCCGAGCGCGACCGCGCGGGCCATCGCCGCCTTGGCGTCGGCGACGGCAAAGCCGATGTCGCAGATCGTCGTGCCGCGTTTTTCGAACGCGGCGCCGGCGGTGCCGCCGGTGTCTTCGTTCACCACGATCCGCACGGCGCCCTGTTGCCACAGGGTCGCCGGGCGGTCGGCATGGGTTCCGGCCTTCTCGAAGCCGAGGCTCGCGAGCAGCCCTTCCAGCTCGCGGGCTTCCTCGCCCTGGCTGGCAAACTCGATATAGGCGACGCCTTTCGCCTGCACCCGCGCCGGAATCGGCGGCAGGTCGACCTTGATCGACGGTTCGGCGCGGCGCACGTCGTCCATCGTCGCGATGATCGAACGGTAGCCGTCGAGCGCGATCTGCCCGGTGCAGCCGCCGCGGAACTGGTCGTTGAAGATCTCGAGGCTGATCGGCCCGGTGTAGCCGGTGGCCATCACCGCGCGCATGAACGCCGTGCAGGCGAGATCGCCCTGGCCGGGCATGTTGCGGAAATGGCGCGACCAGTAGAGCACGTTCATGTCGAAAGCGGGAGCGTCGGCGAGCTGGACGTAGCAGATCTTGTCGCCGTGGATCGAGCGGATCGTGTCCGGGTCGATCTTGCGGCTGAGCGTGTGGAAACTGTCGAGGATCAGCCCGATGTTGGGGTGATCGGCGCGGCGCACGATTTCCCAGGCGTCGCGGTGGTCGTTGACGTAACGGCCCCAGGACAGGGCTTCGTAGCCCACCGAGAGCCCGCGCGCCTTGGCGCGGTCGCCGAGTTCGTGGAAATCGGCCGCCGCCCGGTCGATGCCGCCGAGCGCCGCGGGATGCACCGAGGAGCAGATCCCCATCAGCGGCGCGCCGAGCGCTTCCATCAGGTCGAACTTGTGCTCGGCCCGGTCGAAGGCCTTGGCCCTCAGCGGCTCGGGCAGGCCCTCGAAATCGCGCAGGGGCTGGAACATGCTGATCTCAAGCCCGTGGTCCTGCACCCGGGCGCGGAAATCGCGCGGGGAACCGTCGAAAGCGATGAAATCCTGTTCGAACAGTTCGATACCGTCGTAGCCCGCCGCCGCGATGGCCTCGAGCTTTTCGTCTAGGGTGCCGGAAATTGACACGGTCGCGATCGATGTCTTCACCTGGGATATCCCTTGCCTGTCCTTTGCGAGCGATAGAACGGGAACAATCTGTCAATAGTGTGATCCCCCGGGGCCACGGTCATGGCGCGGGACCGGCGCGTGGACACCGGACCCCGGCCAGCGATGTGGCCGTTTTCCCCGGGATCGCGCGGCGGTTGCGCGGTCCGTCTTGACATTTGTCATGGCATGTCGTCTTTTCTGAGTAATTCTGTCAGAAACAGAATCCCAGACCCAGATTCGCCGAGGGGGCTCGCAGATTGGAATACGTCCAGCTCGATGCGCAGGAACGCGCCAGAGCCCTCGGCACCGCCCGCAAGGGTTTCCGGGGCCGGGTCCTGAGCGTGTTGCCGGTGCCCGGCGCGGACCGGCTCGCCGCCGACGAGATGGAGCGGCGGCTGATCGAAATGGGCTTCATCGAGGGGGCCGAAGTCGAGATCGTGCATGAGGGCCCGATCCGCCGCGATCCGATCGCGATCCGCGTGGGCTCCGCCACGGTCGCGCTCCGGCGCCGCGACGCGCTCGCGATCCTCGCCGGGTAAGTCCGATGCATGACGCGGCGCCCTCTGTCCGCGGTTCCGATCCGAGCGCCGAGACGCCGGCCCGCAGCGCGCCGGACGCGCCCGGCGGCCGCCCAACACGGGTCGCGTTGATCGGCGCGCCGAACAGCGGAAAAACCTCTCTTTTCAATGCTCTGACTGGCGCCAACCAGCGCGTCGGCAATTACTCCGGCGTCACCGTCGAGCGCAAGGAAGGCAGCGCCACCACCCCCGGCGGCCATGCGCTCTCGGTCATCGATCTGCCGGGCACCCATTCGCTGCGCGCCCGCAGCCCGGACGAGGCGGTGACCCGCGACATCGTGCTCGGCACCCGCGCGGACGTGGCGCTGCCCGACCTCCTCCTGGTGGTCGCGGATGCGACGAACCTGCGCCCCGGCCTGCGGCTCGCGCAGGAATTGGGGCGCGTCGGCTTGCCCGTCCTGGTCGTGATCAACATGATCGACATCGCGGTCGCGCGCGGGATCGAGATCGATCTCGAGCGCATGTCCGCCGAGCTCGGCCTGCCGGTGGTCGCCTCGACGGCGGTGCGCAAGGCCGGGATGGCGGCGCTCTTCGCCCGGCTCGACCGGATGCTCGATACCGGTCTCGCGCCCCGGGGCGCGGTCGCCTGGACCCATCCCTCGGCCGCCGAGCTACGCACCGCGCTGCATGAGGCCGACCGGGTGATCGCCGCTTCGGTGCACATGCCCGCCTCGGGCCGCAGCGCGACCGCGCGGATCGACGCGGTGGTGCTGCACCCGGTCGCGGGGCCGCTCATCCTGCTCGGGCTGTTGTTTGCGATGTTCCAGGCGGTGTTCGCCGGGGCCGCGCCGATCATGGACCTGATCGCCGCCGGGTTCGAACAGATCGCCGCCGTCGTCTCGGCGCTGCTGCCGCCGGGGCTTCTGCGCAGCCTGATCGTCGACGGCGCGATCGCCGGGGTGGGGGCGGTGATCATCTTCCTGCCGCAGATCCTGATCCTGTTTCTGTTCATCCTGCTGCTTGAAGACCTCGGCTACATGGCCCGCGCGGCCTTTCTCATGGACAATCTCATGGGCCGGGCGGGGCTGCATGGCCGGGCCTTCATCCCGCTCCTCTCCAGCTTCGCCTGCGCCGTCCCGGGGATCATGTCGGCGCGGGTCATCGACGACCGCCGCGACCGGCTGGTGACCATCCTGATCGCGCCGCTCATGACCTGTTCGGCCCGGATCCCGGTCTACACGCTGCTGATCGGCGCCTTTGTCCCCGACCGCACCGTCGCCGCGGGGATCGGCCTGCAGGGGCTGGTGATGTTCGGGCTCTTCGCCTCGGGCATCGTCAGCGCGCTTACCGTGGCGCTGGTGGTACGGCTCGTGTTCCGGCGGAACGAGATCGCCGCGCCCCTGATGCTCGATCTGCCCGATTACAAGCTCCCCCGGCCGCGCGGCGTGGCGCTGGGCCTGTGGCAGCGCGCCTGGACCTTCCTGCGCCGGGCGGGCACGATCATCTTTGCCGCCAGCGTGGTGATCTGGGCGTTGTCGAGCTTCCCGCTGCCGCCCGCGGGTGCCACCGGCCCTGCGATCGACTACAGTTTCGCCGCGATGATCGGCCATGTCATCGAGCCGCTCCTGCGCCCGCTCGGCTTCAACTGGGAGATCGCCGTGGCGCTCGTCGGCGGGCTTGCCGCGCGCGAGGTGACGGTGGCGGGGCTGGCCACGGTCTATGCCATCTCCGGCCCGGGCGAGGGCGCCCTGGGCACGCTGCTCGCCAGCCAATGGAGCCTGGCGACCGCGCTCGCGCTGCTCGCCTGGTTCGTCTTTGCGCCGCAATGCCTGTCGACGCTGGTGATGATCCGGCGCGAAAGCGGCGGGGCGCGGTGGATGTGGCTGACGGTGGGCTACATGTTCACGCTCGCCTGGCTCGCCGCTTTCGCGACCTACCAGGTCGCGACCCTGCTGGGCGGCTGAGGCCCGCGCGGCTCTGGCGGTGTCCTTCCGGGGTCAGCCGCGTGCGACGGTGCCCACCCAGGAGGCGATCTGCGCGTGATCGGCGCCAACCGGCTCGTAGCGGTGCAGCGCCAGACCGACATGGTGACGGCGGAACGGGCGCGGAATGCGCTCGCCGTTCTTCAGCACCCAAAGATAGGTGACGTCTCCGGTTTCGCTGGTTTCGGCAATCAGAACGCCGTCGTGCCGTTTGGATGTCCGGTCGGATGTCTCTTCGGGGTGACGGTCGGCGTGGTGGTCGGCGGCCATGGCGCACAAGCTCCTGTTCTGCGGTCCGCCCGCAGGTCGCCTGGTCCGAGCTGCCCCAACGTTGTGCGGCGCGACTCAAGGTCGGTCGCGCTGGCGAACTCTAGGGGCCGGTCGGGGCGCGGCACAAGGGGGCGGTCTCGATTTCGCGCGGGTATCAGCCGGTGAGGGCGACCCGGTGGAGCAGGTGGAAATCTCCCTGGCGATCCTCTCCCATCAGGCTGAGCGCATCGACGGCGAAGGGCTCAGGCAGCACCGGCGCGATCAGACCTTCGAGCGCAGTGGCGGTCGCTGCCAGCGCAGCCGGGGCGAGATGGCCCGTCAGGGTGAGGTGAAACCGGAAGTCGTCCATCACGTAAGGATAACCCCAAGTGGCAAGATGCGCCTCTTGGCGCGGGCTCAGCCCGGCGGCGCGCCGGCGCGTGGTTTCTTCGGCCGGGGCGGGCGCGCGGTGGTGGTCGAGCCCCGCCACGGTCTCGGCGGCGAGCCGGGCGAGACCGGCGCTGTCGCCCTCGGGAACCAGCGCAAGAAACCCGCCCAGGGGGGCGAGCTTCAGCCCCGGCACCCGGGCTGGGGCCATCGCCGCGGCCAGCGCCTCCAGATCGGCCCGCAACCGCGCGGGGGTCGAGCCCGAGGCGAGCCGGAAGGGCGGTTTGAGCGT
>JAGRMP010000242.1:6725-8532 GCA_020441225.1 Maritimibacter sp.
AAATGCGCCGGGGGCGGGCGTGTAGTAGATCGCGTATCGGCCGTAGGGTCCCATGGCACCGCCGTACTGCTGCGCTGTGACATGGCGGTGACGTTGCCATTGTGCCGGGTGAATTCAAGATGCCGGGGGCAGGGATTCGGGGGGCGTGGTGCCGCGCGGCGGCGTGGGTTCGCGACCCGGCCGGGCGCCGTTTTCCCGGCCGTCGTCCCGCGTCGGGCAAAACCTGTATCGGAAATCAGGATTTTCGCCCGGGTTTTGCGCCCGGCCTGATTTAGATCAGTTACAGCGGCATCGGCCCGTGGTTGCCTGACCCGGAAATGCCCGTTCTGCTTTGGAGAAAGAGGTTCCTTTGCGCCTGACCACCCGAACCAATCTCGCCATCCGCGCGTTGATGTATTGCGCGGTTCACGAGGGCAAGACATCGCGCTCCGCCGAGATCGCCAAGGCGTGCAATTCCTCCGCTAATCACCTGGCCCAGGTCGTCAACACGCTGCATGCGCAGGGTTTTCTGCATGCGACCCGGGGGCGGATGGGCGGGGTGAGCCTGGCGCGCGCGCCCCGGGAGATCAATATCGGAGAGGTGTTCCGGCTGTTCGAGGCCGACGTGCCCTTTACCGAATGCAAGCAGCCCGAGACCAACACCTGCCCGCTGGTCCCCGCCTGCCGGTTGCAGGGCGCCATCGGCCGGGCGCTCGAGGCGTTTTACCACGAGATGGACCGGGTGACGCTGGAAGACCTGGTCAAGGGCAACATGGCGCTCGAAGCGCTGTTCCGCGACGACGACAGCGTTGCGCCGTTCGAGGCCCGGGTCGCGGCCGCCGCCGGGTCCGCCGCGCGCTGATCTGGCTGATTGGTTGGAAAAGTGTAATTTTGGCGCTTCTGTGTGCTCGAATTGCCTACCTGAAGTCGATTTTATCCAATCCATCCAGGACAAGAGACCCGGCCGGGACGGCGCGGAAACCGCTCCCGGCAAGGCGCAGATGGCCCAGCGTCCCCCGTATCACACGAAGCGCAGATCCAGCGTCGCCTGATTCCACTGGTTCTTGCGCGGGCGGAGCGGTTCGTAGGGGAAGGGCGTGTGCTGGCCTTCCTGTAACCGCACGCGGCGACGGGTTTCGGCTTCGAGGTCGTTGATCGGCCTTGTCTCGTGCGCCCGTCCGCCCTCATGCGCGACGAGGTATTTGAGCCCGCCGACCGAGCGGCCGTTCTGGCGATCGTAGACGTCGAAGACGAGCGGCGCATGGGCGGGAATGGTCGGGTGCAGCGAGGACCAGGGCTGCCAGGAGCGGAAGCGCACGCCGGCCACATAGGTGGTGTCGCCCACCTTTTGCAGCGGCAGTTCGACCTGGTTGCAGGTGATGACATAGCGCTCGCCCAGATCGCCCTCGACCTTGAGCTCGACCCGTTCGAGCGAGCTGTCGACATAGCGCGAAGTGCCGCCGCCGGTGGCCTCCTCGCCGAGCACCAGCCAGGGTTCGATGCCGTTGCGCAGCGTGAGCTTCAGCCCGTTGACGGTGGTGTGCCCGACCTCGCCGAAGCGCATCTCGTATTGCGCGTCGTACCAGTCGGGGCGGAAGGCGAAGCCATGCGCCCGGGTGAGGTCGTCGAGGACCTCGTTGAAATCGGCGCGGGCGTAATGCGGGAGCAGGAACCGGTCGTGCAGCTCCTTGCCCCAATGGATGAGCGGCTCGGTATAGGGCTCGTCCCAGAACCAGGCGAGCAAGCCCCGCATCACCAGCGCCTGGGCCATGCTCATCTGCCAGTGCGGCGGCATTTCGAAGCCGCGGAACTCGACGAGGCCGAGCCG
>JAGRMP010000018.1:0-2014 GCA_020441225.1 Maritimibacter sp.
GCGTCTCGGCCCCGGCGTCGAAGTTGACCACCGAACGCGAGAAGCCGCCGGTCACCGGGAAGCCCCCGGAGAGCGCCGAGGCGATGTTGGAAGCGCCCAGGCCCACCAGCTCCTGGTCGGGCTGGATGCGCTGGCGCTTCTTGGCCGCAAGCGTCTGGGCGACCGAGATCGACTCGACGAAGCCGATGATCGAGATGATGAAGGCCGAGCCCGCGAGCTGGCCCCAGAGCGCGAGATCGAAGCTCGGTATGGTGAGCGGCGGCAGCCCGGTCGGCACCTCGCCCACCAGCTTCACACCCTGCGCGCCGAGGTCGAAGCCCCAGGCAAGCGCCGTGGTGACGGCGACCGCCGCGACCGGCCCGGCTTTGGTCAGCACATCGGCGAGGCCCCGGGGCGTGCCGAGCCGGAAGAGCAGCGGTTTCAGCCCCTTGCGGACCCAGAACAGGAAAGCGGTGGCGCCGGCGCCCAGCGCGAGCGTGATCGGGTTCGTGTCACCGATTTGTGCAAAGAGTGTTTCCAGAATGTGCACAAGGCTGTGGCCCGAGGCCTCGATCCCGAGGATGTGCTTGAGCTGGGAGACGGCGATGATGATCCCGCTCGCGGTGATAAACCCGGCGATCACCGGGTGCGAGAGGAAGTTGGCGACGAAGCCGAGCCGGAACAGACCCATGGCCACCAGCATCACCCCCGACAGGAAGGCGAGCGCGATCGCGGCGACGATGTAGTCGGAGGTGCCGGGCAGCGCGAGGTTGCCCACCGCCGCCGCGGTCAGGAGCGAGACCACCGCCACCGGCCCGACCGCCAGCGCCCGCGAGGTGCCGAAGATCGCGTAGGCCACCAGCGGCAGGATCGAGGCGTAGAGCCCCATTTCGGCCGGAAGCCCCGCGAGCAGCGCATAGGCGAGCGATTGCGGGATCAGCATGATGGTGACGATGGCGGCGGCCACCAGGTCCGAGGTGGCGGCGGCGCGGTCGTAGCGCCGGCCCCAGTCGAGCACCGGCACATAGCGGGCGAGCGCGCCCGGGCGGGCACGTGAGGGTTCGGCCATGACGGCCTCCTTGTCGAAAATCGGAGAAACCCGCCGCCCCCGTGGCTCAGGGGCGGCGCTTTGTCCTTGCGGCGGCGCGCAGCGTCAGGCGGCGCCGGCGTGCTGGCGCGCCTTGGCGGCGTTCCACAGGATCTCGCAGCGCGTGCCGGTGCGGCAATAGGCGAAGACCTTGCCTTGGGTCTCGCGCATGATCGCGTCGAAGCTCGCGACCGCATGTTCGGTCGGGTCGCGGTCGGCCTGGGGCACGTATCTCGGCGTGATGCCGTTGTGCCGGCAGGCCTCGGCAATTTCCGCCCAGTCGGTCTGGCCGGGCTCCTCGCCGTCGGGCCGGTTGCACATCACCACCCGGTAGCCGGCGGCCGCGATATGCGGCACGTCTTCGGGGCGGATCTGCGGTGCGACGGTCACCTGCTGGTCGAGGTCCTTCCAGTCGGGATTCGTAGCCATTGTCGTCGTCCTCGGGCCTGCGATCAGAGCTTGTTGACCGGCACTTTGAAGAAGACGTCGCCTTGCTCATCCGCCGGGGGCATGTCGCCGGCGCGCATGTTGACCTGCAGCGACGGGATAATCAACCGGGGCATGGCGAGCTGCGCATCGCGCTCGGTGCGGAACTTGACGAATTCTTCCTTGGTCTTGCCACCGCCGACGTGGATGTTGTGCTCTTTCTCTTCCTTGACGCTGGTTTCCCACTGGATGTCGCGCCCGTTCGGCCCGTAGTCGTGGCACATGAACAGCCGGGTCTCGTCGGGGAGCGCAAGCACCTTCTGGATCGACTCGTAGAGCACACCCGCGTCGCCGCCGGGGAAGTCGGCCCGCGCCGAGCCGCCGTCGGGCATGAACAGGGTGTCGCCGACGAAGCCCGCGTCGCCCACCACATGGGTCATGCAGGCCGGCGTATGGCCGGGCGTGTGGATCGCGGTCGCGGTCATATTGCCGATCTCGTAGGTGTCGCCGTCCTTGAACAGG
>JAGRMP010000018.1:2023-5337 GCA_020441225.1 Maritimibacter sp.
CCGTCGCGCTGGAACTCGGTGCCTTCGTTGAAGATCTTGCCGAAGGTTTCCTGCACGGTGGTGATGTGCTCGCCGATGCCGATCTTGCCGCCGAGTTTCTCCTGGATATAGGGCGCGGCCGAGAGGTGGTCGGCGTGGACATGGGTCTCGATCAGCCATTCGAGCTTGAGACCGTTGTCCTCGATGTATTTGATGATCTGGTCGGCGTGATCGTAGCTGATGCGGCCGGCCGCGTAGTCGATGTCCATCACCGAGTCGATCACCGCGCAGGCGTTCGACGTCGGGTCCTTGACGACATAGGAGATCGTGTTGGTGTCCGCGTCGAAAAAGGCTTCGACCACGGGCTGCACGCTGGTGTCGGGGGTGAATTCCTTGGCAAGGTCGTTCATGTCGGTCTTCCCATCTTGTCGGGGGCTGGGCCCCTGTTCGGTTGAGGACGCGCCGGGCGTCGCTGCATGGAGTCCCGCGGGTTCGAACCCCGGGGTTACCCAAGATCTAGGGGCCGGATCGGGCCCCGACAAGTCCTCACATGCACTTTTTTGAATATTAATTTTGTGCCCGCTCCGACCGGTTTTTGGCCGGTTTTGGCCGGTTTCGGACGGAGCCGGGCGCGGTTGGGCGGGGCATCGGCGGACGCTTTGCCTGTCGTTCACTTTTCGCCCGTAGATTGCGCAGCCGGGCCGGGAAGCGAAAAACGTCGCATACGGCGCCGTATTCTCGCCGCATAGAGACGGCAATCAATTGATCCTCACCGGCTATTCGCCTATGTGAATAGGTATGACGCAGATTCAGGAGCCCCAGTACGGCATGAATTCTCCCGTGATCACCCAGGACATGTCCGACGAAGACATGGACAAGATGATGGCCTCGGCCTGTGACGCATCGGCGCTCCTGAAGGCGATCTCTCATGAAGGACGGCTGATGATCCTCTGTGCCCTGGTGACGGGCGAGAAATCGGTCACGGAGCTCGAGGAGCTTCTCCATGCACGCCAGGCGGCCGTGTCGCAGCAGCTTGCACGGCTGCGGATGGAGGGTCTGGTCACGCCGCGGCGCGAGGGCAAGGCGATCTATTATTCGCTCGCCGACGACCGGCCGCGCCGGATCCTCGAAGTGATGTACGAAATGTTCTGCACCGTCCCCGGCGACATGGACGGCCAGACCGTCTAGGCAGGGACGACCGCGGGCACCCCCCACACGGCGCCAGGGCCGGCCGGGCCGATCACGGCAGCGACAGGCTTTCGTCTTTTTCCGGTCACGACGCCGGTATAGGCTCGCGCCAGATGATCAAGGACGCGCCATGGCAGAAAGCTTCACCCCCGCGCCGGATACCCAGCGCCTCCTGCGCAGCGCCTTCGGGCGGTTCGCGACCGGTGTCACCGTGGTGACGGCGATGAGCGCGCGGGGCCCGATCGGGATCACCGCCAACAGTTTTGCCTCGGTCTCGCTCGATCCGCCGCTGCTGTTGTGGTGCCCGGCGAAGATCTCGCGCCGCCATGACGCCTTTGCCAGCGCGACGCGGTTCGCGCTGCATGTGATGGGGACGAACCAGGACAACGTGACCTGGGGCTTCGCCAATACCGCCGAGGCCTTCGAACATTGCGACTGGACCCCGTCGGAACATGGGGTGCCGTTGATTTCGGGCTGCCCGGCGCGGTTCGAGTGCACCACGCGCGACCGGCTGGACGCGGGCGACCACACGGTGCTGATCGGCCATGTCGACCGGGTCACCACCGCGCCCGAGGCCGAGGTGCGGGTGTTTCTCGATTCCGATTACGGGCATTTCGTCGCCAGCTGACTTGGGTGTGCCGGCTGTTGTGATGTCGCGACCCGGGGGGCCAGCCCCCCGGGACCCCCCGAGGTATTTTTCGACCAAAGAAGGGGGCACGCGAGACGGGTGTGCGAGCTCGCACAGGGGGCCAAGCCTATGTATTTTATGATGTTAGCGATAACTGGTGTTCGCGTGAGCGGAGGCGGCGGGCGGGCATCCGCGAGCGGCGCACGGTGGCCGGAAGGCGGCGGAGGAATGGGGGTACCGTGGTTCCGGGCAGGGACACAGGCGTCTTTGGTACACCGCTTGGGCCCCGGGTGTCAGCCCAGCAGCACCGGGGTGCGGTCGCCGGTCACGAAACGGCGCAGGACCGCCGGGTAGAGGCGGTGCTCCTGGACCAGCACCCGGGCGGCGAGGGCGTCGGGGGTGTCGCCCGGCAGCACCGGCACGCGGGCCTGGCCGAGGAGCGGGCCGCCGTCGAGCTCTTCGGTGACCTCGTGGACCGAACACCCCGCCTCGGTGTCGCCGGCTTCGAGGGCGCGGGCATGGGTGTGCAGACCGGGGTATTTCGGAAGCAGCGAGGGGTGGATGTTGAGCACCCGGCCCGCCCAGCGCGCGGTGAAGGACGGCGTCAGGATGCGCATGAAGCCCGCGAGGCAGATCACCTCCGGGCGCACGGCCTCGAGCGCTTCGGTCAGGGCGGCCTCGAAGCCCGGGCGGTCGCCCTTGTGATCGCGGTGGTCCACCACGGCGGTCGGAATGCCCCGCGCGGCGGCCTTGGCGAGCCCCCCTGCCCCCGGCACGTTCGAAAGCACCAGCACCGGGCGGGCGGGATGGTCGCCCGTCATGCTGTCCGCGAGCGCGACCATGTTCGAGCCGGAGCCCGAAATCAGGATCGCCACCCGCTTGGGGCCGGTGCCGTCAGGGTCGCTCACACCAGCGACCCGAGAGTGCTCACGCCGTCCCCGGGCTGGACCCGGCCGATCTGGACGACCGTTTCACCGGCCGCTTCGAGCGCGGCGCGGACCGGGGCGAGCTGGCCCGGGGCGACGGCGAGGATCATGCCGAGACCGCAGTTGAAGGTCTTGAGCAGTTCCGGCTGTTCCATGCCGCCGGTTTCGGCGAGCCAGCGGAAGACCGGCGGCAGCTCCCAGGCGTCGAGATCGACCAGCGCGCCGAGCCCTTCGGGCAGGACCCGGGGCAGGTTTTCGGTGATGCCGCCGCCGGTGATATGGGCGAGCGCATGGACGCCGCCCGCCCCGATGGCGGCCAGCGCGGCGGTCACGTAAAGCCGGGTCGGCGCGAGCAGCGCCGCGCCGAGGGTGCCGTCCTGCCAAGGGCAGTCGGCGTCCCAGCCGAGACCGGAGATCTCGACCAGCTTGCGCACCAGAGAATAGCCGTTGGAATGAACGCCGTTCGAGGCGAGGCCAAGCAGCACGTCGCCCTCGGCCACGTCAGCCGGAAGCGTCGCGCCCCGCTCCATCGCCCCAACGGCGAAGCCCGCGAGGTCGAAATCCCCCTCGGCATACATGCCCGGCATCTCCGC
>JAGRMP010000243.1:0-1676 GCA_020441225.1 Maritimibacter sp.
GCTCTACCGCTGAGCTAATCGCCCGGTCCGCGCTAGATAGCCGCAGTCGGTTCCTGCTGCAAGAGGTTTGCAGCGAATTTTTCGGCCCCCTGCATGGGGCGTGATCGGTGCCCGGCCTCAGGCCTCGGCATCGGGCTTGCGGCGCAGACGCAATGTGACGATTTCCGCGCCCGAGCGGTCGATGCTCTGGCTGATGCGCGCCCGCCCCAGGGGCGGCAGGGCCAGGGTCATCCCCCCGGCGATCGCATCCCCCAATTCGGCCAGGGTTGCCTCGACGACCGGCTTGACCTCGGCGCTGCGCAACCCTGTGCGCTGCACGACCCGGGCCAGCAATTGTCGCTTTTGCAGGACTTTCGCGGGATGAGGATCATCCGCGCATTTCTGGGTCTTGGACATAGACGAACTCCCTTCCTTAAGGGGCACGAGACCAAGACCAGGCCGCGCGGGGGATCCCGCGCGGCCCTTTTGCTCAGTGGGCGACAGCCGCCCCGCTGCTGCCTTGGTCGCGCGCCGCTGCCAGGCGGGTCGCTTCGGCCGCTTCTTCGGCGGCCTCGTCCCACTCGACAGGATCAGGCTTGCGCACCAGCGCATGGCTCAGCACCTCGCGGACATGGCTGACCGGGATGATCTTGAGCCCTTCCTTGACGTTGGCCGGTATCTCGGCCAGGTCCTTTTCGTTATCTGCCGGGATCAGCACCGTCTTGATCCCGCCGCGCAGCGCCGCGAGCAGCTTTTCCTTCAAGCCGCCGATCGGCAGCACATTGCCGCGCAGCGTCACCTCGCCGGTCATGGCGATGTCCTTGCGCACCGGGATCTGGGTGAGCACCGAGACGATCGAGGTCACCATGGCGATCCCCGCGCTCGGCCCGTCCTTGGGGGTCGCGCCTTCGGGAACGTGGACGTGAATGTCCCATTTCTCGAATTTCGGCGGTTTCACCCCGATCTCGGGCGCAATCGAGCGCACGAAAGAATTCGCCGCGTCGATCGATTCCTTCATCACGTCGCCGAGCTTGCCGGTGGTCTTCATCCGGCCCTTGCCCGGCAGCCGCAGCGCTTCGATGGACAACAGATCGCCGCCGACCGAGGTCCAGGCAAGCCCGGTCACGACCCCGATCTGGTCTTCCTGTTCGGCGAGCCCGTAACGGAACTTCTTCACGCCGAGGAAGTCTTCGAGCCCCTCGGGCGTGACCCTCACGGTCTTCTCCTCGCCGCGCACGATCTTGGTCACCGCCTTGCGGGCGCATTTGGCGATCTCGCGTTCGAGGTTCCGCACCCCCGCCTCGCGGGTGTAGTAGCGGATGATCTCGGTCAGACCTTCATCGGTCATCTCGAACTCGCCCTTGCGCAGCCCGTGCGCCTTGATCTGCTTTTCGATCAGGTGCTGCTTGGCGATCTCGCGCTTCTCGTCCTCGGTGTAGCCGGCGAGCGGGATGATCTCCATCCGGTCGAGCAGCGGCCCGGGCATGTTGTAGCTGTTCGCCGTGGTCAGGAACATCACGTTCGACAAATCGTATTCCACTTCGAGATAGTGGTCGACGAAGGTGTTGTTCTGCTCCGGGTCGAGCACTTCGAGCATGGCGGACGCCGGGTCGCCGCGGAAGTCGTGGCCCATCTTGTCGATCTCGTCGAGCAGGATCAGCGGGTTGGTCGACTTCGCCTTCTTCAGCGCCTGGATG
>JAGRMP010000243.1:1690-2173 GCA_020441225.1 Maritimibacter sp.
CCGGCATCGAGCCGATATAGGTCCTCCGGTGGCCGCGGATCTCGCTCTCGTCGCGCACGCCGCCGAGCGAGATCCGGATGAACTCGCGCCCCGTCGCCCGTGCGACCGATCTGCCGAGCGAGGTCTTGCCGACGCCCGGAGGACCCACGAGGCACAGGATCGGCCCCTTGAGTTTCTTCGAACGCTGCTGCACCGCGAGATACTCGACGATGCGTTCCTTGACCTTCTCGAGCCCGTAATGATCGGCGTCGAGCACCTTTTCGGCGTTGTTCAGGTCCTTCTTGACCCGGCTCTTGGTGCCCCACGGAATGCTGAGCATCCAGTCGAGGTAATTGCGCACCACGGTGGCCTCGGCCGACATCGGCGACATGTTCTTGAGCTTCTTGAGCTCGCCTTCGGCCTTTTCGCGCGCCTCTTTCGAGAGCTTGGTCTCGGCGATCCGCTGTTCGAGCTCGGCGACCTCGTTCTGGCCCTCGTCGTTCT
>JAGRMP010000244.1 GCA_020441225.1 Maritimibacter sp.
TCAGCGCCGACATGCCGCTGTGGCCTGCGCCCTCGTCGATCTCGCGGTCGTAGCTTTCCAGCGCCAGGGTCTCGAGAGCCGAGAACGCGTCGCGCAGCAGCGTCTCGGTATACAGGTTTTCTTCCTGCTTCGGCCCGCCGGTGCCATAGGCGAGCTGCTCGGGCCGGTAGCCGTGCAGCATCAGCACGCCGCCGGGCTTCAGCGTCTCGACCATCCCGGCAAAGACCGCCGCCCGTTCATGCGGGCTGAGAAACTGGATGAACACCGCCACCACCAGGTCATAGGCCCCCGGCGCCCAGTCCAACTCGGTCACCGAGGCCTCGACATGGGTCACCTCGACCCCGCGCGCCTCGGCGAGCGCTTTCGCCTTGGCGAGCGCATTGGCCGACATGTCCATCGCCAGCGTCTCGACGCCCTTCTGCGCCATGAAGACCGAGTTGCGGCCCTCGCCATCGGCCACCGCCAGCCCCTTGAGCCCCGGCCGAAGATGTGCGGCGTGTTTCACGAGGAAATCGGCCGGCTCGGTGCCGAAGACATACTCCGGCGTGTCGTAACGTTCGTTCCACATGCGCGCGTCTCCCTGTCAGCACCTGTCAGGTAAAGCCTGCGCCGGGGCTTGCCAAGGGACCGCGGGATGACATGCTGCGTCCAGGAGGTGCCTCATGCCGGATTTCGACACCCTTGTCCCCGACGCGCTCGGGTTCTTCGACGACCTCGCCGCCGACAACAGCCGCGACTGGTTCTCCGCCAACAAGGCGCGTTACGAGCGCGACGTGAAAGCGCCCGCCGAAGCCCTGCTCGCCGAGATCGGCGCGCAGCTCGAGGCCATGACCGGCAGCACGCCGGTGCCGAAGCTCTACCGGATCAACCGCGATCTCAGGTTTTCCAAGGACAAGACCCCCTACAACACCCATCTGCACCTGCAATGGAGCGACCCGGCGACCGGGATCGCGCATCTGTTCGGGGTCTCGCGCGGCTACGTCTGCGCCGGGTTGGGCGCGATGGCCTTCGACAAAGCCGCGCTCGACCGCTGGCGCGACCGGATCGCGGGCGACGCGGGCGAAAGCTTCGCCCGCCTCCTCGACCGCACCCTTGGCGCCGGCCTCAGGATGGACCCGCCGGATCTCAAACGCGTCCCCGCCCCCTACCCGGCCGACCACCCGCGCGCCGAACTCCTCAAACGCAAGGGGATCGTCCTCTGGCACGACCTCTCGGATGTCGAACAGACCCATCCCGTCGCCGCCCTCGACGCGGCTTTCGCCCGCCTCGGTCCTTTCCGGACGGCACTCGCGGAAGTGCTTGCGCCGGGGTGAGGGGAAGGCGCGCGTGTGAGACGTTCAATTTCACGCGAGGCATCTTCCACGTTCCGCGACGCGTCGCGTCGCGAACATAAAAAAAACGGGCCTGTAGGAGATGTAATGTAAATCGTATCCGGGTCGTCAGATAAGAACGCTTACGCGCCCAAAACGGTGACGGAAACTGGCGGTTGGTAGGAGCTATGTAATGCGTGTGCGCATGAACCCCGAACGCAAAAGCTGACAACCTACATGATGACTACCATTACCAACGAGAGGGCGGCTCAGGTTCGTAGCGCCGGTCTTCGCACGCTTCCAATGCACCATCTTCCGCATCCTCTACCGCACTTTCTACAAGCGACTGGCACATCTCTTCGATGTCTGAATCCGGGCATTGAAGCATCATATCGTACGCATCTCGACATTCTATTGGATCGGCCGCCCAACGAGCAGCCTCCAGAAATACCTCCCTGCTCTCCTGAAAGCGGAACATCTGCTCAATCTGCCTGTCAAACTCGTCCAACTCCGCGAGCATTTTCGACCTCGCCGCGTCGAAGCATTTGATTCTCTTCGTTGGAGCATCCTCTCCCAGGCACGGGCTGAAGTGATATAGTATTGAAGCCCTGCCGCTGGACGAGCAACTCGCGGCCCATTTCCCGGGACATGACGCCACGAACTCTCCCGATGTGACTATTGCAGGCGTCTCCAAATCGAATAAGGCGAACAACCTATCCCCGGGGTTGTAAAATTTGTCGGACTCGGTTTCCATCCCGTCGCCGTTTACATCGCAGAATGTGTCACACAGAGTTCCGTCTTCATTGAGACCAACAAGAATACTATCGTAGCATTCAAGACGACGATCCGAATTAACAAGGTACCCACAGGTACATGCTATGTCCGATGTCCATTGAAGAAGCGTACCACATTCTTGTGCGGCTACTGAGGAACCAGAGTTGGCCAATCCGACGGCTGCAAGAAAAGCTTTAATCATTTGGGCCATGTCGCTCTCGATGTTTGAAGAAAAACTCGCCGTCATCCTATCCGCATTTGGCTCCCAGGCAACCGCGGTATCGGCCGCTGCCCGAGAGGACAAAAACGGTCTCATTTGTCACAGCTCCCTGCCCCACCCGAAATCAAGCTATTGATAAGGTCAAAACCCCCCGGCAAGACTTTTGCGGTTTTGGCAAGGTTTTGACATGTCGGGGGCAATGTTCTCGCTGCAGGGCTCGCCTACCGTACGATGTCCCGCGTTCAGCTCCCCACCTGGCTCCGCGCGAGCAGGGTGTCCATCGCCGCGCGGGTGGCGCCGCCCATGTCGCCGTCGAACGGGCCCTGGTAGGCACCGACCTCGAACAGCGCGTTCTGCATTTCGAGCGCCATTTCCGGGTCCCATTCGGCCACCCCGCGCCGCGCCGGCCAGCTGTCGCCCGCCTGCAGCGCCTGGACGTAATAACGCGCCGCCTGGACCGGGTCGCGCAGCGTGCTGTCGGTCTCGTAGACTTCGCCGATATAGGACAGCGCCTCGGTGCGGCCGGCGGCATGGGCGCGCTTGAACCAGTCGAGCGCGACCTGGGCGTCGCGCGGAATGTCGAAGCCCGCAAGGTAGAGCCAGCCGAGGTTGAGCATCGCCTGCGGTTCGCCCGCCTGCGCCGCCCGATCGTACCAGCGCACCGCCTCGAAGACGTCCTGCTGGATCCCGATCCCGTTTTCGAGCATCCAGCCGAGGTTCGCCATCGCCGCCGAGACACCGAGCTCGGCCGCCTGACGGTAGAGCTGGACCGCGCGTTCCTCGTCGCGGGGCACCCCGGTGCCGTTGGCGTAGAGATAGCCGAGGTTGTTGATCGCGTTGATGCTGCCCTCGTCGATCGCGCGATTGTACCAGCGCGCCGCGGTGATGGGGTCGCGCGGCACGCCGAGCCCGTTCTCGAACGCCCAGCCGAGCTCGAAGGCGGCCTCGGTCACGCCCTGCGCCGCGGCCTTGCGGAACCAGCGCGCACCACGGGCGGGCTCGGGGTCGAGCCCCGGCGCGCCATCGGTGAGCAGCGCGCCGAGCGCCACCTGCGCCTCGGGCACCCCGGCCTCGGCGGCCAGTTCATAGAAGGGCAACGCATCGGCCACGCCCCGGTCGGACAGCGCCCCGCGCTCGTAGAGCTGCGCCACCGTCATCGCGGCGAGCGGATGGGCCAGGTTGGCCGCGGCCGACATCGCCGCGATCCCGCTTTCGATCTCGCCCCGGGCCATCTCGACCCGGCCGAGGTTGTAAGCCGAGCGCGCATAGGTGGGAAACGCCTTGAACGCCAGAGCGCAAGACTGCGCGCCGGCGTCGAGATCGAGCGCGGGCAGCGTCACGCCGGTCACCCCTTTGGGCAGGGTCGGATCGGCCGGATCTGCCGCCGCGAGGTCGCATGCGATCACGTAGGGGTTGCGCTCGGGGGCGGCCTCCTCGGTGGTCTCGGACACATGCATCCGGCCGACGTGATGCGGGGTGGCCGCGGGCAACGGCCGGTCCATCGCGTAGCTCTGGGACGGGGCGAACTTGGCCATGTCACCCGACGCGACCATGCGCTCGTCGCCCGGATTGGCGCCTTGGTTCGCCGCATGTGCGGGCGCCGCCAGGAGCAGCGTGGCCATCGCCAGCCGCCGAACGGAAGCGTTGATCGCTGAGTGCATCGATAGTCCTCTTGTCGCGGCCGACAGTAGCGAGGCCATGGCCTTCGCGCAACGCACCGATTCGGGCTGAGAATTCTATTACACGAAGGTGTTACATGGTCGCAATTGTGCAAGT
>JAGRMP010000245.1 GCA_020441225.1 Maritimibacter sp.
GATGCATCGGATCGCCCTCATCGGGCGTGTTCGGGTCGACGACGGTCTCGTGCGGGAACAGCGCGTGCCAGATCTTTTCCGCGCCTTCGAAACAGAGGTAACTGCCCCCCAGCATCAGGAGCGGCGTGATCGCCCAGGGGGCGAAATTGGACAGAAGCAGCCCCAGCGGCAAGAGGATCAGCAGCTTGTTGCGGATCGAGCCCCAGGCGATCTTGCCGACGATCGGCAGCTCGCGCGCGGGGGCGAATCCGTGGACGTATTTCGGCGTCACCGCGGCGTCGTCGATCAGCGCGCCCGCCGCCTTGGCGCCCGCCTTGGCCGCCTGCGCCGCGACATCGTCGACGCTCGCCGCCGCCACCTTGGCGATCCCCGCCACGTCGTCCAGCAGCGCCAGAAGTCCACTCATCCGTCAGCCCTCGCCTATGGTCCCAGTCAACCTAGTGGATCAACCGCGCGGGGCAAGGGGGGCGTTGCCACCGGCGCGCGGCATGTCTTGGGGCGCGCCTTCGCCACCGGGAACGCGCCGCGCGCGCGGCGCGAAAGCCCCGGCGCGCGCCGGGGCCCCCCGGCCCCGCCGTTTCGCGGTTGAACCGTCCCGCGGCTCGGCGTACCTCCCGTTCCATGTCCGAGACCCGCCCCCTCACGCTCTCCGGCGCGCCCGAAGGCTTCGACGCCCTCCTGATCGCGCGCGAGCTCGAAAAGACCGCGAAACCCGTGGTCCACGTCGCCCGCGACGCCCGCCGGCTTGCGGCGATGGAGGCGGCGCTCGACTTCTTCGCGCCGGGCGTGCCGCGGATCACGCTGCCCGGCTGGGATTGCCTGCCCTTCGACCGGGTTTCGCCCAACCCGGATGTCTCCGCCGCCCGGATGGCGACGCTCGCCGCCCTCACCCACGGGATGCCGACCGAGCGTTTCATCCTGCTCACCACGGTCAGCGCCGCGACCCAGCGGATGCCGGCGCGCGAGGTGATTGCGGGGGCGAGCTTTTCGGCCCGGGTCGGCGACCGGATCGACGAGGGGGGCTTGCGCGCCTTCCTCGTGCGGATGGGCTTTTCCCAGGCGCCCACGGTTACGGAACCCGGCGATTTCGCCGTGCGCGGCGGGATCATCGACATCTACCCGCCGGGCGAGGCGGGGCCGGTCCGGCTCGACCTTTTCGGCGATACGCTCGACGGCGCGCGGCGCTTCGATCCGGCCAGTCAGCGCACCACCGAGAAGCTCAAGGCGGTCGAGCTCGCCCCGGTCTCCGAGGTGATCCTCGACGAGGCGGCGATCACGCGGTTTCGGCAGAACTACCGGATCGAGTTCGGCGCCGGCACCGCCGACGACCCGCTCTACGAGGCGGTGAGCGCGGGGCGCAAGCACCAGGGGCTGGAGCACTGGCTACCGTTCTTCCACGAACGCCTCGAAACCCTGTTCGACTACCTGCCGCAGGCGAGCTTTTTCCTCGACGACCAGGTGACACCGTCGCGGCTCTCGCGCTGGGAGGGGATCTCCGACCAATACGAGACCCGCCGCGAGGCGATGGGCGCCAAGAACCGGATGGATTCGGTCTACAAGCCCTGCCCGCCCGGGTTGCTCTATCTCGACGACGCGGCCTGGAGCGCAGCGACGGCGGGGCTGAGGCTGATCCAGCTCGCCGCGCTGCCGCAGGCCACGGGGCTCGGCGTGCTCGATGGCGGCGGCCGCATCGGGCGCAATTTCGCCCCCGAACGCCAGGCGGAAAAGACCAACCTGTTCGAGGCGCTCGCCGATCATGCCCGCGCCAGGCGCAAGCAGGGCCCGGTGGTCGTCGCCTCCTATTCCGAGGGCGCGCGGGAACGGCTCAAGGGGCTTCTGGAGGACGAAGACCTTACCGTCACCGCCGAGATCGCCGATTTCCGCGACATTCCCGACGCCGCACCGGGGGAGACCGGCGGCGTCTACCTTGCGGTCTGGCCCCTCGAACACGGCTTCGAGGGCCCCGCAGACGGGACGCATCTCACCCTCGTCTCCGAACAGGACGTCCTCGGCGACCGGCTGATCCGCGCGCCCAAGAAGCGGCGCAAGGCGG
>JAGRMP010000246.1 GCA_020441225.1 Maritimibacter sp.
ACGTCATCGACGTTGGACCGGGCGCGGGCGAAGTCCACGTCGTCGCCGCGGACATCGACGAGCTCCACACCGGAGCCTTCGACCGCCTGGCGGAAGCCCGCGATCCGTTCGACCGCGTTGTCGGCGCCGAGGAAGCCGACAAATCCCATGCACTTGCCGCCGTCCGGCAACGCGGCAACGGCGATCTCGCCGGCCTGCACGCCGGCTGCGGTATTGGACGAGCCGAGATAGGCGATCCGGTCGCTCTGCGGAGCGTCGCTGTCGGTGGTGAACAGCGGCACCTGGGCCGCGATGCGGTTGAAGGCGTCGGTCGAGTTCTTCGGATCGACCGAAGAAATCATGACCGCGTCCGTGCCGCTGGCGACGAGGTCGTCCATCAGCGCGTTCTGCGCCGCTGCAGTTCCTTGCGAAGGATAGCGGAACTGAAGGTCGTGGTCGGGCAACTCGGCCTGGGCCGCGTTGACGCCGGCCTCGGCGAGCTTCCAGAAGTCCGAGGCCGCGTTCACGACGAAAGCGATGGACGGTTTGTCCTGGGCCGTCGCGGCACTCGCGGTAACGGCGAGCGCGGCCAGAATGGTGGTTGTTCTGAGCATTGTGGTGTCTCCCTGACGCCGCATGGCACGCGGCAAAACTCTCCTGTTGACCGGCCACCGCGCTGGGCGGCAGCCGATCCGGTCCGGTCCGGAATGTCCGGTCAGATCAGTTGTCGGCGCAGAAGCCGGGGTCGTCCTGGTTGCAGACGTCGAGGCCGGTGTAGAGCGGGTCCTCGACCGTTTCGCCGTTGATCAGCTGGATCATGACGTCGGGTCCGCGCAGGCCCATCTCGAACGGCCGCTGGCCGACCTGGGCGTGGCTGCGCCCGTCGCGGAAGGCCTGGGTCTGCGGCGGCAGCGTGTCACCGGCGATGATGATCAGCTCCTGGCTTTGCAGTTTGTCCATCACCTGGTCGGTCACCTGGGCATAGGCCTGCGGTGCGAACTGTGCCCAGCCGCCGACGAGGATGAAAGCGTCGAGATCCGGGTTGGCGATGAAGACGTCCGACATCTGCTGGTTGGCGAGATCGGCCTGGTCGTTGGTGAAGACCGGGCAGCCCTCGATCTCGGTCCAGCCGTTCTGGCCGGTGAGCCGGTCGATGCCTTCGCCGCCTGCCGCGGTGTCGCGGAAACCCTGGGCGCGGGCGTTGATGTTGTCAGCCGCCACGTTGCCGAGTTGCAGGCAGACCGTGCCGCCCTCGGGCTTCAGCTTGGCGGCCTCCTCGGCCATCTTGACGCCCATCAGGTAGTTGTCGGTGCCGAGGTAAGTGGCCCTGAGGTCTCGGTCCTCGGCGAGGAAGTCGGCGTCGATGGTCATCACCGGCACGTCCGGGGCGATCTCGCGGATCCGGTTGGCCATCGCCGGCGCGTTCGACGGCGAGATCGCAATGGCGGCGACGCCGCTGGACAGGAGATCGTCGACGATCTGCACTTCGCCGGCTTCGTCGGCGGAAGAGGCCGGGCCGGTGTAGAGGCACTCGTATGCGCTGTCGGCGTTCTCTTCCATCCACTGCTTGCAGCCGAGGTTGATCTGTTCGAAGAACGGGTTGTCGAGCCCCTTCACGACGATGGCCAGCGTGTTGCTGTCCTGGGCCATGACGGCGCTGCCGCAAAGCGCGGCGACGGCAGTCGTCGCCAGTATTCCGAAGTTACGTTTCAATTGTAGTCCTCCCTGGGTTTGGTTTTTCTGGCCGCTCGGTCCCGGGTTCAGCCCGGATACCAGATGCGACGCGGGTCGTCGGGGCTTCGCTCGAAGCTCCATGCGCGCTCGATCAGCGCCTCGAGATCATTGTCCGGCTGCCAGCCCAGATCCGCGCGGGCGCGCGCGTTGTCGAGCCAGTTGCTGTGGAACGGGGTGGCGATCTCGACGGGATCCAGTCCGCGGGTCTGCTTGAGCAGGGCGGCCAGCCGGCCGTAGTCCACGGGCTGGTTCATCGAGATGTTGAACAGTTTGCGCGTCGCGGCCGGGTTGCCGAGCGCCGCGAGGATCGCCGAGACGAGGTCGTCGACATGGACGAAATTCCGGCGCAGCGGCCTTCCGCCGCGGTCGAGCATCAGGGGCACGCGGCCCTCGGCGGCGTGGCGGGCGACCTCATCCTCCGGCAGGAGATCCGTCCAGGGCGGGCCGCCGAACTGGTCCGCGCCGAAACTCAGGGCATAGCGGAAATCGTCCTTTTCCATGATCCAGGGCGCGCGCAGGATGCAGCCGTTCAGCCCGTACTGGATCTGGTATTGCTCCAGCATCACCTCTTCGATGACCTTGGTCAGGGCGTAGCAGCCGGGATAGGCCCGGCGCGGCGCGGCCTCGGTCACCGGCGCGTCGTAGCCGTGGAAGATGTGGCCGACCGAGCAGTCGCCACCGATCAGGATGAATTGCTCGGCATCGGCGGAGGCGCGGAACGCCTCGAGCAGCAGGAACAACCCTTTCACGCTGACGTCCATGCAGAGGTCGGGCGATTCCTTGACCGCGGCCATGTGGACGACGTGCGTCACCCCGGCGAGGGCGGCGGCGATGGTGCCGGCGTCGGACAGCGAACCCTTCACGACCTCGACGCGCGGGTGGGGCGCGACCACACGGTTGTTGCAGAGCGCCACCGCCGTGGCCCCCGCGAACCGGTCTGACGCCAGAAACGCGGGCAGGAAGTTCTGCCCGACCTTCCCGGTCGCCCCTGTCACCAGAACCCGCATGTCCCCTCCCGAGCCAATAATGACGATGATAATATTTGCTAATATCAATCGGTCAAGTGTAGATTATTTTATCAGCATCCCGTATCCCTTTCCTGCCCAACCTGGGAAGAGCAGAGTGGGTGCGGGTCGGCCGACGAGAAGGACCAGGGAGGAAAACTAAGGTTGTCACGTTTGAAATTGACCGGAATTTCGAAGCACTTCGGCGCCATCAGGGCGCTTGAGGGTGTCTCACTCGAAGTTGGCCCGGGCGAGGTCGTGGGCCTCATGGGAGACAACGGCGCGGGGAAATCCACGCTCGTGAAGATCATTGCCGGCAACTTCCGCCCCTCGGCGGGAGAGATGAGCATCGATGGCCGCACCGTCGCTTTTCATCGGCCGGTCGAAGCGCAGCGCGCCGGGATCGAGGTCGTGTACCAGGATCTGGCGCTCTGCGATCACCTGACCGCCGCCTCCAACGTGTTTCTCGGCCGCGAGCCGACGCGGCAGATCGGCCCGATTCGCGTGATCGACTACCCCCGGATGCACGCTCATGCCGGCGAGCTTTTCACCCAACTGAAGTCGGAGACCCGGCCGCGGGACGTGGTCCGCCGGATGTCGGGCGGTCAGCGGCAGGCGGTGGCCATCGCCCGCACGCTTCTGTCGAAGGCCAAGCTGGTGCTGCTGGACGAGCCCACGGCGGCGATCTCGGTGCGGCAGGTGGCCGAGGTGCTCGATCTGATCCGGCACCTGAGGGAAGAGGGGATCAGCGTGATCCTGATCAGCCACC
>JAGRMP010000247.1 GCA_020441225.1 Maritimibacter sp.
ACGGCCGAGCCCATGCCGCGCTCGGCCATGCCGTGCGGACAGCCGAAGTTGAGCTCGACCCCGTCGGCGCCGGTGTCCTCGACGGCCTTCATGATCTTTTCCCAGGGTTCCTGCTCGCAGGGCACCATGAGCGAGACCACGAGGGCGCGGTCGGGATAGTCGCGCTTGACCGCCTTGATCTCGCGCAGGTTCACCTCGAGCGGCCGGTCGGTGATGAGTTCGATGTTGTTGAGCCCGAGCAGCGTGCGGTCGGGCCCGTGGATCGCGCCGTAGCGCGGGCCCGAGACGTTGACGACCGGCGGGCCCTCTTCGCCCAGGGTCTTCCAGACCACGCCGCCCCAGCCCGCCTCGTAGGCGCGCCGGACGTTGTATTCCTTGTCGGTCGGCGGCGCGGAGGCGAGCCAGAACGGGTTGGGAGACTTGATCCCGATGAAGTCGGTGGTCAGATCGGCCATGGCTTATGCCCCTCCCATCAATGTCGCGTGGATGTCTTCGGCGGCGTCGCGGCCCTCGGCCACGGCGGTGACGGTGAGATCGTCGCCTCCGCTCGCGCAGTCGCCGCCCGCCCAGACACCGGGCACCGATGTGCGGCCCGCGCCGGTGACGGCGATCTTGCCGCCTTCGAAATCGAGCACGTCCGGGGTCGAGCCGAGCGCCTGGCCGATGGCGACCAGGATCTGGTCGGCATGCAGCATCGTCAGTTCTCCGGTGGGCTGCAGCTTGCCGCCGCGCGACTCGGTGCGTGCCAGCGTGATCGAGTTGGCCGAGATCGCCCGGGGCACCGCGTTGAAGATGAAGTTGACCCCCTTGCCCGCGGCGAGCTGCTGCTCGAATTCCGAGGCGGACATGGCCGCCCGGTCGCGGCGATAGACAATGGTCGAGGTCCGCGCGCCGAGCAGCTTCGCCTGCACCGCGGCGTCGACCGCGGTCATGCCGCCGCCTATGACGACCACATCCTGCCCCACGGGCACGTCGGTCTTGTCCTTGGACTGGCGCAGCGCTTCGATCCAGTCGGTCGCATGCGCGATCCCTGCGTGTTCGCCTTCGAGCTCCAGCGCCCGCGCGCCGGTGAGCCCGAGGCCGAGAAAGACGGCGTCGAACCCGTCCTGCAGCTCGCCCAGCGACATGTGCTCGCCGAGCTTGCGGTCGTATTCCGCGGTGATGCCGCCGATCTGCATGAGCCAGTTGAGCTCGGTCTGGGCGAAGTCGCCCGGGGCCTTGTAGGCGGCAATGCCGTATTCGTTGAGCCCGCCGCCGCGCGGTTTGTAATCGAAGATCTGGACCCGGTGACCATGCATCGCGAGCCGGTGGGCGCAGGCGAGACCGGCGGGGCCGGCACCGACCACGGCGATCCGCTTGCCGGTGTCGGGCGCGCGGCTGAAGGGGTGGATGCCCTTGCCCTGCAGCGTGTCGGTGGCGTAGCGCTGCAGCCGTCCGATCCGGACCGGCGCGCCCTCGGCCTTTTCGCGCACGCAGGCCTGTTCGCACAGGTTTTCGGTCGGGCAGACCCGGGCGCAGATCCCGCCCAGGATGTTCTGCGCAAAGATCGTCTTCGCCGCCGCTTCCGGCGTGCCGGTGGCGATCTGGCGGATGAACAGCGGAATGTCGATCTCGGTCGGGCAGGCGTCCTGGCAGGGCGCGTCGTAGCAGAAATAGCACCGCGCGGCGGCGACATGGGCCTCGTGCGCGTCGTAGGGGGGATGGAGATCGCCGAACCGTTTGGCGATTTCCTCCGCCGGGAGACGGCCCGGGGCCACACCTGGAGTCGGGGTAGCAGGCATCGGTTTTTCCCTGATGGTTCGTTTCTTGTCGTTCGAAGCGGTCGGATTCGTCCGGCCCTGGCTTTACCATACGGTCAAAATTGTGAATCGGCCAAGAAGTTTGCAGCGCCCGCCTGAAACCGGGGTCGGTTGGGGGAGCAGAAGCCGGAACCGCCCGGTTTTGCGGCGCTGTTTGCGCAATCGCTGGGCAATCTTCCCATCGGGTGGGATTGCGGCGCAGGCGCCACCCGATATCGCGCCGGGGCGCGGTGCGCCGCAGGTCGGGGTCGGAAAATCGAAAGCGGCGGCCCCAACACTCGTGACGCCGCCGCCCGTTTCGTGACAGGGACCGGGTCGGCCCCGTCGGCTCAGCTTCCGAGGAAGTCGAAGTGATCGGCCGGCGCCAGCCGTTCGATGTCCAGTGCGCTGATCTGCACCTTGGTGCTCTCCCCGACCGCGATTTCGACCTCGTTGAAAGTGGTGTTCCCGACCAGATCGTAGGCAACCATGTCATCGACGATGGTCAGATCGACCTCGTCCACCACCACGCCGTCGTCGCGGAAGATGAGGGTGACTTCGCCCGCGCCTCGGACCTTGCCGAATTCGAAGGCGACGTCGAGACCATCGCCGACATGCCCCTTGTTGGTCAGGTGGAACACGATGCTCTCCTCGTCGTCGAGCATGTTGATCTCGCCCTTGCGGAGCGACCCGTCGCCGCGGCGGTCGCCGAATTGCGACAGCACGCCGAGCCCGTTCTTGTCGATGGTCAGCCAGTCCTTGCCCCTCAAACCGTCGAAACCGTCGATGTAGATCCCGTCCTGGTGGAGGTTGATCACTTTCTGCGGTCCGCGGATGCAGGCGACGTCGAGCTTTTCGCCCTCTTCGTAATACGTGATCTTGTCCCGGTTGCCGCGGTCGTTCGACCAGAATTCATAGC
This sequence comes from Maritimibacter sp., assembly GCA_020441225.1. The sequence continues at coordinate 2,698 of JAGRMP010000247.1, forward strand.
TCACCGAAATCGACGGATCGTCGAGCTCGAGGCCGATCAGCATCGGGTCGTGGTCCGAAACGGCGAAGGGATCGTCGTTGTAAAAGGCCGGGTTGTTGAAGCTGGTGTCGTAGTTGAGCAGGTCCGGCTCGTCGGCGTTGATATGCCATTCGGCGGCGCCGGTGATGTTGTCGAGCAGACCGCCGCTGGCAAGCGCGTAGTCGAGCGTGCCCTGCTGGCCGTCGAAGACATAGGAATAGGCGCTGGTGCCGATAAGCGCCTGGGCGAGGTCGCTAAAGCCCGCATCGATCAGCGCCTGGACCGGATCCTCCATCGCGTAGGAATTGAGGTCGCCCAGCAGCACGAGGTTGTCGGTCGAGCCGGCGCCGGTCGGGTTGGTCTGCAACCAGTTGGCCAGTTCCAGCGCCGCATCGGTGCGGACCTGGTTCCAGAAGCCCTGGCCGTCGCCCTGGTCGAAGTTGGGGTCCTGGATCAGCGCCAGGATCAGCTCGGCCGAGACCCCGGCGGCGACGGCATCTTCCAGAAGGTCGTACAGCCCGCTGTCGCCCTTGGACTTGTAGTGGTTGACCGCGACGGTGAACGCGCTGCCGTCGTTGTCTTCGAAGGTCGCGGCGATGGTCGGGCGATTGCGGTCGAAATCGCTGACCGGGTCGGTGCCGGTCAGGCTCTGGATCTCGTCGACGATCGCCCAGGTCTCGTCCGCCGAGCTTTCCTCGTAGTTCAGCACGGCGACGCCGGTGAGCGTGACCACGTCGTGCTTGTAGATCACGCCGGTGGTGATCGCGTCGGTGCCGACGAAATCGGTGCCCGGGTCGACGAAGGAATAGACATCCGCCCCCAGCGCGGCATTCAGCGCATCGACCAGCGCGGCGATGGCGCTACCCGGGCCGAAGCCGTTGTTTTCGAGCTCCTGCAGGCCGATCACCTCGGCGTCGAGCTCGAGGATCGCCGTGACCAGCTTGTCGAGTTGGCGGGTGTATTCCGCGGCCGTATCGGCGCCGCGCGGGTCGAGATCGCCGTTCGGGCCGGTGCCCGCGCCGGGTTCGTCGATGGTGGTAAAGAAGTTGAGCACGTTGAAGCTCGCGACCTGCAGATCGCCGCCCACGTCCGGCACCGCGTCGGGCCGTTCGCCGGTGCCCTCGACCACGTCGAGCGGCGCATCGACCTGGAGCCGATAGTCGCCAAAGGCGTAGTTCATGATCCCGGTGACCGAGGTCAGCTCGGAGCCGAGCCGCAGCGTCGGCCCGTCTTTGGTGATCGGGTCGCCCGCTTCCAGCGGGGTGCCGTCGCCCGCGTCGATCAGCACATGGGTGTCTGGGTTCTGGCCGGTGATATTGTCTTCGACAAGGAGCCGGTTGGCAGCGTTCTGCTCCGCGAGCGCGTCGATCTCGGCCTGCTGGGCCTGCGCATCGTAGATCTGGGTCGGCTGGGTCTGGATGCCTTCCGACACCACGACTTCGCCGTAGCGGTCGAGGTTGAAGTTCTCGATCACGGTGAGCGGGTCGCCGCTGCCGGAGACGAGTTCCACCCGCATCCCCTCGACCGCCTCGTAATCGGCGTCGAGGCCGATGGTGATGACGGTGACGGTGGGCAGTTGCACGCCGGTGTCGAGGGTCGCGATTTCGGAGACATTGGTGAGCTCGGTCAGGCCGTTGAACTCGTCGACCGTGGCGGTGACGCGGACCTTGTCGCCGA
>JAGRMP010000248.1 GCA_020441225.1 Maritimibacter sp.
AGTCCCCTAGTCCCCTAGGGAAGTAATCCAGAGTCCGGAGCCAAATAAAAGCAATTTCAATGCCTTACCAGTTTTCACCGTTAACCATCGGTTAACTTTCCGCCACCTCGCTCCGTACAAAACGACCCGGCCTCCCGCCACACAAGACGCGCCCCCTTCCCTCTCTCGCCCCCTCATGTCACTCTCCGTCCAGGTCCTGAAGGAATGTCCATGAAGATCAAGGTCTGCGCGTTCGATGCCTACGGCACGTTGTTCGACGTCGCCGCCGCGGCGCGGGGGGTGGCGCAGGAACCGGGCAACGAAGTCCTGGCCGAAAGCTGGCCCAAGCTCGCCGCCGACTGGCGCCAGAAACAGCTCGAGTATTCCTGGCTGCGCGCGATCACCGGGGAGCATTGCGATTTCTGGCAGGTGACCAAGGACGGGCTCGACTGGGCGCTGGCCGCACAGGGGCTCGCGGGCGATGCGGGCCTGCGCGACCGCCTGCTCGCGCTCTATTGGACCCTTGCGCCTTACCCCGAGGTCCAGGACACCCTCAGGAAACTCCGCCACGCCGGGCTGCAGACCGCGATCCTGTCCAATGGCTCGCCCGAGATGCTGGAGGCGGCGGTCGCCTCGGCGGGCATCGGCGCCCTGCTCGACGCGGTGCTCTCGGCCGAAAGCGTCGGCGTGTTCAAACCCGCCGCCCCGGTCTACGAACTGGCCACCGCCCACTTCGGCTGCGCCCGCGACGAGGTGCTGTTCGTCTCCTCCAACGGCTGGGACGCCGCCGGCGCCGCCGGTTACGGTTTCATCACCGCCTGGATCAACCGCGCCGGCGCCCCGATGGACCGGCTCGGCCACCCGCCGCACGAGGAATTGCGCGACCTTTCGATGATCCCGGCAATGGCGGTGGCGATATGAGCAACAAGAAGACCGGCGGCTTCGTCACCGCCAAGGACGGCATCAAGCTCGCCTGGGAAGAGGCGGGCCACGGCACCCCGGTGATCGCGCTGGCCGGGCTCACCCGCACGATGCGCGATTTCGATTTCGTCGCGCCGCACCTCACCAATGTCCGGCTGATCCGGATGGATGCGCGCGGCCGCGGCCACTCCGATCACGCGCCGTGGCAGAGCTACAATCCCGGCCAGGAGGCGGCGGACGTGGTGGCGCTCATGGACCATCTCGAGCTCGACCGCGCCGCCATCCTCGGCACCTCGCGCGGCGGGCTGATCGCCATGGTGCTCGCCGCGACGGTCAAGGAAAGGCTCACCGGTGTCTGCCTCAACGACATCGGCCCGGTGGTCGACCGCGCCGGCCTCGACATGATCGGGGTCCATATCGGCCGCAAGCCCGGCGCGCGCAGCTACGACGAGGCCGCCTCGGTGCGCGCGATCACCCATCCCGAGTGGGACAACGTGCCCGAGGGCCGCTGGCGGGCCGAGGTCGAGCGGCTCTACACCGAGACCGAAGACGGGCTCGCAAACAACTACGACCCCGCCCTGCGCGAAGCCTTCACCGCCGGTGTCGCGGCGGCGAGCGATGCCTGGCCCGCCTTCGACGCGCTCTCGGGCCTGCCGCTCGCATTGATCCGGGGGGCGAACTCCGATCTGCTGACGCCCGAGACCGCCACCGCCATGCGCCACCGCCGCCCCGACATGCATTTCGCCGAAGTGCCGGGCCGCGGCCATGTGCCCTGGCTCGACGAACCCGAGGCGCTCACCGCGATCCGCGCCTGGCTCAGGGACCTCGCATGAACATCGAGATGATCCGCGCCGCCGCCGCCCGGCTCCAGGGCCACGCCCGCGAAACCCCGCTGCTCTCCTCGCCTTTCCTCGACGAGATCGCGGGGCGCCGGGTGCTGGTCAAGGCCGAATGCCTGCAGCACACCGGCTCGTTCAAGTACCGCGGCGGGCGCGCCGCGCTCTCCGCGCTCACCCCCGCGACCCGGGCACGCGGCGTCATTGCCTTTTCCTCCGGCAACCATGCCCAGGGCGTCGCCCGGGCCGCCGCCGAGTTCGGCGTGCCGGCCGTGATCGTCATGCCCGCCGACGCGCCCGCGCTCAAGATCGCCAACACCCGCGCCCTCGGCGCCGAAGTGGTGCTCTACGACCGCGCGACCGAGGACCGCGACGCGCTCGGCGCGGCCCTCGCCGCCGAGCGCGGCTTCACGCTGGTCAAACCCTTCGACGAGCCCGAGGTCATCGCCGGCCAGGGCACGACCGGGCTCGAGATCGCCCACCAGGCCCGCGCCGCCGGGGTCGAGACGGCCGACGTGCTGGTGTGCTGCGGCGGTGGCGGGCTCACCTCCGGGATCGCGCTGGCGCTGGCCGCCGAGGCCCCGGGCCTCACCGCCCGCCCGGTCGAGCCCGAAGGCTTCGACGACGTGAAACGCTCGCTCGAAAGCGGCCAGATCGAGCGCAACGACCGCCTCACCGGTTCGGTCTGCGACGCGATCATCACGCCGTCGCCCGGCCGGATCACCTTCCCGATCCTGGCCGCGCATTGCGGCCCCGGCCTCGCGGTCAGCGACGACGACTGCCTGCGCGCGATGGTCGCGGCCTTCACCCGGCTCAAGATCGTGGTCGAGCCCGGCGGCGCGGCGGCGCTGGCAGCCGCGCTCTTCCACCCGGACGCGGTGACGGGCGATACGGTCATCGCGGTTGCGACCGGCGGCAATGTCGATGCCGGGCTCTTCGCCGAGGCGCTCGCCCGCTTCGGCTGAGCCCCCGGCCCGGACCCTGCAAACGGGCTCAGTCGCCGTCCTGCGTCTGCTGCGCCTCCGGCGGAGCCTTCTCATGGCCCGAGGCGGTTCCGCTCCCGTCGCCACCGCAAACCCGCAAGAGATCGCGCCACAGGCCCCGGTCGAGCGACGGGAGCGTTTCGCCCGTGCGCCCGGCATCCGCCGCCAGCGCCGCCTCGATCCGGGCGGTCATCTGCGGATGCGACGAGAAATGCGCGTAGATCCCCTCGGCGTCGCCGTATTCGTCGCGCAGCCGCTGAAAGAACGTGCCCAGCGCCGCGGGCGGCAACCCGGCGTCGATCAGCAGCCCATGGGCATAATCGTCGGCCCCGCTCTCCGCCGCCTGGCTGTACTTTGCGTTGATGAGCTGGTTGGCGAGCACCAGCACCACGGTCCCGCCGGCGAAATCGCCGAACAACAGACCCAACACGCCGACCGACCCGGCCAGCCGCAGCGCGTCGCGGGTCGGGTCGCGGTTGACCACATGGCCGATCTCATGGGCAAGCACCGCCGCGACCTCGTCGGGCCCCGACGCGGCTTCCAGGAGCCCGCGAAACAGCACCACCCGCCCGCCGGGCAGGGCAAAGGCGTTGACCAGCTCATGGTCGAGCACCGTCACCTCCACGGGATAGGGCAGGTCCGCCTCGGCATCGAGCCGGGCGATCATCGCGTCCAGCGCCGCCAGCCCGCCCGGCTCCTCGCAGGTCTCGACCGGCAGGAAGTTGGCGTCGCCCAGCGCCACGCGGATCTGTTCATAGGTTGCATCGCCCAGCGCCCGTTCGCCCTCGGGCGGCAGGAGCGTGGCGAGCTGGTTCGCCAGGATCGGGACCAGCACGAAGATGATCAGCGCGACCGAAGCCACTGCGCCCAGCGCCCAACCGGCGATCCGGCCCTTGTGCTCCACCGGCGGCTTGCGGGTGAGCCCCGGCGCATTCGCCCGGAGCGCGCCGGCGATGGTTGCGTCCGCGATCGCCAGCCGGGAGAGCGGGTCGCCCGCCCGCGCCAGCAGGATGCCCGAGGTCTCGGCCTGGTCCGGCACTTCGCGCAGCTCGCCCGCGCGCCAGACCACCGGCGCGCCTTCCGGAGGGGCGATTTCCACCCGGTCGGGATGGACGGTCACCGCCACGCGCCGGACCCGCGCCACAGCGCCGTCGACAAAATCGCCCCAGGCGGTGAGCGTGTTTTCCGCAGGTGTCTCGGGGCGGGCGGTCTCGGGCGCGCTCATATCCCGTCCCCCAGCGGCAGGGCGTCGGCAAAGCCCTCGGCCTCGATGAATTCGTCGCGCTCGCGCTGGCGGACCGCACTCAGCCCCTCGGCGTTGACGATCTCGGTGGTCTGGGCGAAATGGCGCATGATCGGCAGGGTGATGAAGACCTGCTTCAGCACGCCCCAGAACAGAAACACGATGAAATAGCCGAAGATCCCCGCGACCAGCCCCATCCAGGCCGGAAGCTGGGCAAGGTCGGTCATGTCCATCCCAGCCTCCAGCACGTCCTCGTCGACCACCCCGAACAGGAGCGCGACCGTGATACCGAAGCTGAACGCAAGCGCGAACAGGATAGCGCTCAGCGCGAGCGACCCGCCCAGATAAATGCCCACGAGCTTGCCCGGGCGCGGGGCGCAGCGAAACCCGGCCCCCGCCAATGTCTTCTGCTCGGTGAGCCGCTTGAACCGGTGCGCCTTCCAATAGGCCCAACCGAGCCCGGTCCAGAGCGCGCCCATGGCGACCATGATCGCCCAGATTTCATCCTCCAGGAGATTGACCAACGCCAGTCCCAGCAGGACCAGAAACGCGCCGAGATAGACGTGCTTCATCGCCCCGAACAGGCTCTTCCAGTTGCCGCCCTGCTGAAACTGCGCGTCGCCGTACCAGGTCCGGTCGGTGCGGTACTTTTCCAAGGCCCAGACCTGCGCCGGATAGGCGATCCCGGCGGTCAGCAGCGTCAGCCCCCACCACAGGATCGAGCGCCCGACAAAGCCCTTCACCCCCGGCTCCAGCCCGAAGCGGATGCCGCGCCAGCGGGTGCGTGCGAGGATGTAGCGCCGCGCCCGGTACTGGGCGAAGAAGATGATCGGCACGAGACCGACGAAGCTTACCACGTAAGCCGGCGTCTGACCGGAAAACAGCGAAAACGAAAAGAACATCAGCCCGAGGTTCACGATGCCGATGTAGAAGGCGAGAAAGACGACGGCGGTCAGGAAGCCCGTGAGCATCTCGGTGGGCGTGCCGGTGAATTCGAGCGGCTGGCCCCCGGGCCGGATCGCCGACCAGTAGTAGCGGCGCATCCGGGTTTTCATCCAGAAGCGGTAGAAACCGAGGGTGACGACCGTCAACAGCCCGGTCTTCAGCGCGAGGCGAAACATGGCCCCGCCGCGGCCCGCGTAGTCGATCTTGATCG
>JAGRMP010000249.1 GCA_020441225.1 Maritimibacter sp.
AAGGTCATGGCCTCCTTGCCGCGCACCTCGCCGAGGATGATCCGGTCGGGTCGCATGCGCAGCGTCGCGGTCAGGAGTATATCGGCGGACTGGAACTCGGCGTCGCGGTTGGCGATCAGGGTCACGGCGTTCGGCTGGGTGGGGAGAAGTTCGGCTGCTTCTTCGATGGTAACGATCCGCTCGTCATCGGGGACATAGGAGAGGATCTTGCGCGCCGCGACGGTCTTGCCTGTCGAGGTGCCGCCGGAGACGATCATGTTGAGCTTGTTTTCGACGCAGAAACGGAGGGCGTCGGTGATCGCGCCTGACGTGACCACGTCGCGCAGTGCGCGGTTCTTTTCCTGTCGGAGCTCTTCGAGCTTGCGCTCCTTGCCATAAAGATAGTGCAGTTCGATTTGATCGAGCGACAGGTTCGAGAAAAAGCGCAGCGAGATCGACATGCCGAAGACGACGGCGGGCGGTGTCACGACCTGCGCGCGAATGGGCCGACCCCGATAGGTGATCGAGACCGAGATGATGGGCCTGTCCTTGCTCATCGTCGTGTTGGCGGATGAGGCGATCTGGTTGCCGAGATCGCGGATTTCGGTGACGGTCAGATGATAGTCCAGCACGCGCATGAAGTGATCCCCCTGGAACTCGCCCCAGCACGAACCGTCCGGGTTGATGCAGATCTCGATCACGTCATCGCGGGCCGCATCCTTCAGCTTGTCGAGAGAGGTCTGGAGATAGCTGAGGGCCATCGGTCAGAAGATCTCCAGATCGCGGTCGACCATGACGGTGACGCGTGCGCCGGGATCGACATGGATGACGGGGCCAATCGAGAGGTATTCGCCGATGACGGAGTCGGTGGCGTCGGCGAGATCGTTACCCACGTCCTGAAGCACATCCGCCGCGGTTTTGTCCTGTACCTCGTTGGCGGCGGCACCCGGCGCCGCTGAGATTATAGAGATGAGGGCGGCGGAGCCGAAGCGCTGGAGGAAACGTGTGTCGACGTCGCCGGTGACGCCTGAGCGTCCAAGCGCGTCACCACCGAAGGCGCTGATACGGATCGTCTGGTCGGTTGGCAGGATGATCCGGTCCCAGGCTATCGTGACGCGGCGCTGAGAGACCTTTATGCCGGACCGGTAACGGCCGATCAGGCGTGCGCCTCGCGGAATCAGGAGCCGAGTGCCGTCGTAGCTGAAGACATCTTCGGAGATGACGGCGCGGGTCTGGCCGGGCAGGGAGCTGTCGAGCGCTGTCTCCATCACGGCCTGGATCATCGTGCCCTGCACGACGGTGTTTGAGGGATTGGCGATGACCTCGGCCTGGGTGACGGCGCTTGGCAGGGCGCCGTTCAGCACGAACTCCGTCACCTCCCCGAAACTACGCTCGTCAAGTTCGCTCTTGCCTGCATTTGCGCCAGCCGTCCCGCCAAAGGCGATCACGGGTGAGGCAATCCGGCGCGCCTCGAAGGCGCGTTCTTCCTCAGCGCGGCGCTGCAGCTCGGCGAGCCGACGGGCTTCCTCTTCGCGGGCGCGAAGCTCTTCTTCGCTCGGCCCGAACGGCGCCGGGACCGACTTGTTGGCATCGAGCTGCGCCAGTTCGAGATCCCTGCGCAGCTGCTTGAGCTCACGATCGCGGGCGGCGAGTTCATCCCGAAGCTGTTTCTGTGCATCCTCCGAGGCCGCCTGCAGCGCGGCGATTTCAGCGGTGAGCGCATCGATAGCCTCGGCGTCGGCCGTGTCCTTTTCAAGCGCGGGCTTCGGCGCGGTTTGAAGGTTCTCGATCTGCGCCTGCAGTGCCTTGATCTGCGCGAGGAGATCCGCATTCGGTTCGGCGGGATCGGGGGTGACGACGACGATTTCCGGGCCCGGGGCAGGGGGTGGCACAAAGGGTTCAATGGTCCCGAAACCGTCGCCCTCGGCCTGGAATTCGTCGGGTTTTGCTGTTGGCAGGGCGACCTCCTCGTCCTGCCCTGAGACCAGGAAGAGGGCCGCACCCGCGGCGATAATCAGGCCGGTGATCAGCATCGCGAGGAGCGGCGCGCGGCGGGGCTGGCTCGCACGCCGCCGCGGGTTACCCTGCTCGAGCGCGGCCAGCCGCTGTTCCAGGTCAGGGTGTGGCGTCTCGCTCATGATGCGCCCCCTTTGGGCGGAGATGCCGCGACACAGACGAGTTCTTCGCCCAGGCGAAGGACCCATTGCGGGTTCACGCCGGAGACGCGAATGACACCATCGTCGCGGCTTCCGGTGTTCACAGTTCGCTCCCGCCCGTTGGCATAGCGGAAGATCGCCGGGACGGGCGCGTTTTTCGGGAAGGCGAAATAGGTGAAGGTTCCGTCGTCCCAGACCCGCGTGGGCGTGAACTCGGTCCGCGCGCTGGCGCTGTAATTGGCGTTCGGGGTTGCGCGCACGATGGCGTTTGCAGGGCGGCGCGCATCGCTCGGGTAGCGGAACTGGACGACATAGAAGGTCGGGGTCGAGGCTTCCTCTACGTTGAAATAGTAGCTCCGCCGGTTGGTGTAGACCGTCACGTTGGTGTGGACGCCGCGCGAAAGGGGCTTGATCGCGAAGGCGCGGCCGCCCGGCACGCCATCGATCTCGAACCCTTCCGTGTCGCCGGCGATGATCGAGCGAATGCTCTCACCCTCGCCGAACTCGATGTTTGTGACATGGGTCAACGACACGCTGAGACGGTAGACCTGGCCGTCCTGGTAGGTGGCGATCCGGACGCGGTGGTCATTGGCCCCGCCGCGGGGAATGGCCTCGGCCACAGCAAGGGCGGGTGTCAGGAACAGGCAGAGACTGGCCAGTTTCAGGGTGCGCAACGTCAGTTCTCCAATCTGTCCGAACGGATTGCATATTCGAGGACGGTGAAGCCGAAGGGGTTGGTCCAGACCTCGTCGATGGTCCGGCGCTCTTCAGGCCGGAACTCGAAGAGGACCGTGGCCGTGAAGAGACCTGCCTGAACGCCCTCTATCGAGGTCAGGCGCTTTCTGATGCGCACGGTGGCGCGCGTTTTGTCGATCAGGTTGATGCTGAGGATCTCGACGTCGAGCCGCGCGTTCGGTCCATAGACCGTCGGCGGATAGTTTGCGTTGGCGGAATTCCAGGTCTCGCGCAGCGAGACCTGTGCGCCCCTGTCCGAGCGCCGGAGCACGCTGCGGATGCGCAGATCGTTGTCGAGCTGGTTGTAGATTTCGCGGTCGGTCACGTAGCGGAACACCTCTGCCTCGATGATCGCCCGGTTTTCCGTCACCGTGGTGGCGCCGACGGAGGCTTCGGGGAGTGCGAAGCCGGTTGCGGGATCGTAGGGTACCACGACCGGCGGCGGATCGACGTCGAGGATCGCGACGGTGGCGGCGCTGAGGCATCCGATGATACCGAAACCCAGACCAAGGAGCCCGAGACGCTGCCAGAGGCGCTCG
>JAGRMP010000250.1 GCA_020441225.1 Maritimibacter sp.
TCTTGCAATAAAATCTTCTCAAAACCCTCGTTCTTCGAGGTGCTCACCTTTAAAAATGGCGGAGGGAGTGGGATTCGAACCCACGGTACGTTTGCACACACAACGGTTTTCGAGACCGCCCCGTTCGACCACTCCGGCACCTCTCCGCGGGGGTCTGGCGGGTGACATACTGGCCCGCGGGGGGGCATGCAACCGGTTTTTTGCGCCGGTCCGCTGCACCGGTATTTTCCGGCGTCTTACAGACGCATGGCGGGCACGGCAGCGGCGGATCGGTCGGCGGCTGCGCGGGGTGCGCCGGGCGGATGTCCGTGGCCCGGGCCGGCAAGCGTTTGCCGGGCGCGGCGAGACCGGCGCGGCGAGGGTTGTGAGACGCGCGCGGCATCCCTACCTTCTGCGCAACCGTCGGCGGTGACCGGGGCCGCTGCCCGGGTCGCGCCGCGACAAACGCCGGGGCGCCCGGTCGGGGCCTCGCAACCCAGGAGAAGAGCATGCAGACAGGCAATCACCGCCGCATCGGGATCCCGCGGGGGCTCCGCGCCGTCGGGTCGTTGATCGGTCCCGGGCGCGGCGCATGGTTCGGCGCGCTCACCGTTGCGCTGGTCCTCGTCGCCACGCTGAGCGGCGCCGCCGCCCGCGCGGCCGAGCGCGAGGTCTACCGGGCGTTTCTCGAGACCACCGGTTTCGATGTGGCGATCACCTCGCTGCAGCAGGATGCGATGTCCGGCCCCGGCATGTCGGGCCAGGAGGCAAACGAGTTTGGCAGCCAGTATGTGGCGCTGGCCGAAAAAGTCTTCGACCCCGATCTGATGCTGAACCGGGCCATCGACATGATGGCGGCGGTGATGCCGGACGCGCTGGTGCAGCACGGGGCGGATTTCTATGCCTCCGATCTCGGCCAGCGTCTGGTCGCGGTGGAGAATGCGAGCCATATGGCGCCCTCGGAAGAGCGGCGCACCGAAGGCGAGGCGATCGTGCGCGATCTCGCCCGGAGCAATCCCGACCGGCTCGCCGACTACCAGGCGATGATGGATTCGATCGGCGGGGTCGATGCGAGCGTGCGGTCGATCGTCGAGGTACAGATCCGGTACCTGCTCGCGGCGATGGCCGCCGGCACGGTCGATTTCGAGTTTTCCGAAGCCGAGCTGCGGGCGATCATGGCCGAGCAGGAACCGGCGATGAAAACCGAGATCGCGCGCAACTCGATCATCGGCGCGGCCTATACCTACCGCGATATGTCCGACGAGGACATGCGGGCCTACCGCGAGGCGCTCGAGGATCCGATGATGCAGCAGGTCTACGAGGCGCTGAACGCGATCCAGTATCAGGTGATGGCGGAGCGCTACGAAGTGCTGGCAGGGCAGATCGCCGGGCTCGCGCCGCAGACCGAGCTCTGAGCGGACGTCGGGCCGCGGGGCGGCACGGGGTGCACCCGATGCGCCGGGTGCGGCGGACCCGCGAGACGGCGCAAACGCCGGGAATAGCGCTTGACTTCGCCGCGGAACGCTCACATAAGCCGGGCTTCCGGACGGCGCTCTGCCGGGGCCGGAGCAAGACCATATGAGACACAACGCCCGAGAAGGGCGCGCTGTTCGAAGGCGGTCGGCGGTCAGACGCCAGATGCAACGCCGAGACCCGGGCGACCGGGAAATCGGGGCCGAAGGACGCGGGAAAAAAGGGAAGACAAGATGTTTGCGGTCCTCAAGACCGGCGGCAAGCAATACCGGGTTCAGGCGGGCGATGTGCTCCGCGTCGAGAAACTCGCAGCCGCTGCCGGCGACAAGGTTCAGTTCAACGATATCCTGATGGTCGGCGCCACCGTCGGCACCCCGCTCGTCGAGGGCGCGGGCGTCCAGGCCGAAGTGATCGACCAGATCAAGGGTGAGAAAACGATCACCTTCCACAAGCGTCGCCGGAAGCATTCGTCGAAGCGGACCCGCGGCCACCGCCAGCAGCTCACCCTGCTGCGCGTGACCGACATCCTCGAGAAGGGTGCGGACGCTTCGGGCGTGATGGCGGCGATCGGTGCCGGGTCGGTCTCGGCGAGCGCCGTGGCTGCGGCCGCGCCCGCCAAGGCGAAGCCCGCGAAAGCGGAAAAGCCGGCCAAGGCCGAGAAAGCCGCCGAAAAGACCGCCGAGGCTGCGCCCGCCGCCGAAGCCGGCGCGGACGATCTCAAGAAGCTCTCGGGCGTTGGCCCGGCGCTCGAGAAGAAACTGCNNAACTGCACGCGGCCGGTGTGACCTCGTTCGCCCAGATCGCTGGGTGGACCGAGGCGGACATCGCCGAGTTTGACGAAAAGCTGAGCTTCAAGGGCCGGATCGAGCGCGAAGGCTGGGTCGATCAGGCCAAAGAACTGGCGAAGTAAGGAGTAGGACGAGATGGCACACAAGAAAGCAGGCGGCAGCTCCCGTAACGGTCGCGATTCCGCCGGTCGTCGCCTCGGCGTCAAGAAATCGGGCGGCCAGGCCGTGATCCCGGGCAACATCATCATCCGTCAGCGCGGCACCAAGATGTGGCCGGGCGACGGCGTCGGCATGGGCAAGGATCACACCATCTTCGCCACCGTCGAAGGCCGGGTGTCGTTCCGCAAGGGCCTCAAGGGCCGAACCTTTATTTCGGTCCTCCCGGTGGCGGAGGCCGCGGAGTAAGCCGAACCCCGGCACCAGAGACTTTCCAGGGGATCGGCGGAAACGTCGGTCCCCTTTTCGTTACGTTCAGTGATTAATCCGCATCCGAAAGAACCGGTCCGAGCGAGGCCGGAGGGCCTCGGGTCCGACGGATGCGGCCAATGGAGGAGAGAGGTCATGCTGACTGAAGGCATCGTCGAACAGCCGGTGATCGAAACCGAGCGGTTCACCCTGCGCCCGCCCCGGTCGGGCGATATCGGCATGCTCACCATGTATGCGGGCGACGAGCGGGTGGCGCGCGGCACGCGGTCGATCCCGCATCCGCTGCCGCCCGGCGTGGCCGAGGCCTATGTCGCCCGCGCCCTCGATCCGGAGCGGGAAGAGGACGTCTGGGTGCTCGACGGCGGCGAGCGCGGCCACGAGCTGCTGGGCGTCATTTCGTTGCGCCGGATGGACCGCAACCAGTCGCAGCTCGGCTATTGGGTGGCGCCGGCGCTCTGGAACACCGGGCTCGCCTCCGAGGCGGTGACGACGCTGGTCGAGGCCAACCCGTTCGACAACGAGACGCTGTTTGCCGAGGTGTTCCAGGACAACCCGGCCTCGGCACGGGTGCTGACCAACGCGGGCTTTACCTATATCGGCGAAGCGGAGGCGCATTCGGTGGCGCGCGCCGCCAACGTGCCGACCTGGACCTACCTCCGGCGGATGCGCTGACGATGCTTGCGCGCACCGCCGTCCGCACGGAGCGGCTGGTGCTCCGTCCGCTCACCCCGGGCGACATCCCCGCGCTGGTCGCGGGGCTCAACGACTACGCGGTGTCGAAATGGCTGACCGTGGTGCCGTTTCCCTATGCCGCGGCGGATGCTGTGGCGTTTCTCGCTCACCTGGAGAAGCGCGGCGGCCATGACGGCTACGGCATCACCCGCGACGGCGGGGCGGTGATGGGCGTGGTCGGGATCGGCGAGAGCCTCGGCTACTGGCTCGGGCGCGCGCATCACGGGCAGGGCTACATGAGCGAGGCGGCGGCGGCGCTGGTCGGGCATGTCTTCGCGACCGGCGGCGCAGACGCGCTGACGTCGGGGTATTTCGCCGGCAATGCGGCCTCGGCACGGGTTCTCGCGAAGCTCGGATTTCGGCGGACGCATGACGAGCGCGTCCGGTCCCGGGCGCAGGGCGCCGAGGTCACGCTGCACCGGCTGCGCCTCACCCGCGCGGAATGGGAGACCCGGAATGGCCGATGACATCGTCACCGCGCGGCTGCGGCTGCGCCCGCCACTCCCCGGCGACCGCGACGCGCTGCACGCGCTGGCCTCGGACTACGAGGTGGTGAAGCAGACCGCCACCTGGCCCTGGCCGCCGGACCCGGGCTTCAGCGCAAGCCGCTGTCAGCCGATCGCGGCCGAGGCCGGGCTGGGCGGGCTGGTGTTCCGGGGCGAGGCGCTGGTCGGCATGATGGGGCTCCACGCCCGCGCGACCGGCGGCGAGATGGGCTACATGTTCGCGCGCGCCCATTGGGGACAGGGCTATGCGACCGAGATGGGTGCGGCGCTGATCGCCGCCGGTTTCGCCCGCTTCGACTGGCCGCAGATCGAGGCCTGCGTGTTCGATACCAACCCCGCTTCGGGCCGGGTGCTGGAAAAGCTGGGGTTCGAGGAGACCGGCCGGTGCGAGGGCCCGAGCGCGGCACAGGGGCTGTCGCTGCCGCTCAGGACGTTTCGCCTGCGGCGGGCGGGGCCGGTTTCTTATGAAGAAACCGATCCGAAATCTTCACAAGATTTCGGCGCCACTTGAGGCGCAGGCGCTTTCGCACTATCGCTCGGGCGCAAGGAAAGGTCGCTCCGCAATGAAATTTCTCGATCTCGCAAAGGTCTATATCCGCTCGGGTTCCGGCGGCAATGGCTGCATCTCGTTTCGCCGCGAGAAATTCATCGAATACGGCGGGCCGGACGGCGGCGATGGCGGGCGCGGTGGCGACGTGGTCATCGAGGCGGTCGACGGGCTCAACACGCTGATCGACTTCCGCTACCAGCAGCATTTCTTCGC
>JAGRMP010000251.1 GCA_020441225.1 Maritimibacter sp.
ACGTTGGCCCCGGTCACCTCGGTGCGGCCCGAGGATTGCACGTGGATCGCGGCGCGCTGGATCACGCGTTGGAAGGCGGCGGTGGGCACCGCTTCCGAGCCTTCGATATTGGTCTCCAGCGTGGTCAGGTCCTCGTCGATGTACTTGACCAGGGTCGAGCGCAGCTCTTCGAGATTGACGCTGCAGGCTTTCATCACCCGCGCCGCGTCCGGCTCGTCGATCAGCGCCAACAGCAGGTGTTCGAGCGTGGCCAGCTCGTGGCGGCGCTGGTTGGCCTGGGCCAAGGCGGCATGGATGGCCTGTTCTAGCGTATTGGAAAAGGATGGCACCTTGTTCCCTCCTCGTGGTTTCTCCAGCGCAGGGGTCACCCCCGACCCTGATCCGTTAGGATTAAAGTTCGGTGTTCGCGGCGCGTCTTCAAGGCTTTTTTGCGAAAATGATACTCACGACGATGCGAGCGCGCGATAATCTGTGTCTCTGCCAGTGGAATGGGCAGGGCGTGTTTTTGCCCGGCCCCCGGTCACTTTTCGCTTGCCCGTGCGGCCTCGGGGACGGATTCGGCGGCGGTTTCGGGGCTCAGCCGGCCGCGCAGCTGCGCCTCCCAGGCCTGTGAAATCTCGCGCACTTTCGCCACATAGGCCGGGTTTTCGGGCCCGGGGATGTTGATGTCGTACACGCTCGCCACTTCGACCATCGCCTTGCGGTCGAGATCGTTGAAGGCGTCGACGAAATCCTGCGCGTCATCGCGCGAATGCCCCAGCGCCTCGATCGCCGAGCGCCCCATCCTCAGCGAGCTGTCGTAGCTCTCGCGGATGATGTCGCGGCAGCCCACCGACCACAGCGCATAGACATGGTCGCGGTCGACGGCGCGGGCGATCACGTGCAGATGCGGCCAGGTCTTGGCGGCATAGCGCGCAAGCTCGGTGATCTGCTCCTTGCCGTCGATGGCGATGACGAAGACCTTGGCCTCCTCGATCCCCGCCGCGACCAAGAGATCGGGCCGGGTCGCGTCGCCGTAATGCACGTGGATGCCGAAGGTGCGCAGCATCTCGAGCTGGGCCGAGGAATAGTCGATCACTGTCGTCTCGACCCCCATCGCCCGCAGGATCCGGTTGACGATGCCGCCGACCCGTCCGTGGCCCGCGACGATCACGCTGCCGCGCGTGGTGATCTCGTCCGCCTCGCGCTCGTCGCCGCCCGCGTAGCGCGGTGCGATCACCCGGTCGAGCAGGATGAACAGCGCCGGTGTCAGCAGCATCGACAGCGCCACCACCAGCATCAGCCGGTCGGCGAGCGCTTCGGGGATCACCCCGTTGGCCACCGTGAAGCTCAGAAGCACGAAGCCGAATTCGCCCGCCTGGGCCAGCCCGAGGGCGAACAGCCACTTGTCGTAGCCCTTGAGGCCAAAGACCCGGGCGAGCACCAGCAGCACGCCCGCCTTGAGCAGCATGAGCCCGAGCGTCAGCCCGACGATGGTGACGAGGTTGTCGATCAGCAGCGCAAAGTTGATCCCGGCGCCGACGGTGATGAAAAAGAGCCCCAGCAGCAGGCCCTTGAACGGATCGATATCGCTTTCGAGCTCATGGCGGTATTCGCTGTTCGCCAGCACCACCCCGGCGATGAAGGTGCCGAGCGCGGGCGAGAGCCCGACGAGCGACATCAAGACCGCGATGCCGACCACGATCATCAACGCGGTGGCGACGAACAGCTCGCGCAGCCGGGCCTGGCCGACGAAACGAAAGATCGGGCTGGTGAGATAGGAGCCGACGAAGACGACACAGGCGATGGCAGCCAGGGTCACCAGCGTGGTCTGCCACCCGGCAAGCCCCGCGACCAGGCTGAAGCTCTCGCCGTGGTCGCCGCCGCCCTGCTCGGCGCCGTGTCCTGCCCCGTGGCTCACCGCCTCGACCAGCTCGGGCACGGCGAGCAGCGGAATGAGCGCCAGCATCGGGATCACCGCGATGTCCTGGGTCAGCAGCACCGAAAAGGCCGATTGCCCGCCGTCCGAGCGCATCAGCCCCTTTTCGTTGAGCGTCTGCAGCACGATGGCGGTCGAAGAGAGCGCCAGCACCAGGCCCACCGCCACCGCCACGCCGGTCTGCTGGCGGAGCAGGAAAGCCGCGGCCGCGACCGCGAGCGCGGTCAGCCCGACCTGCAGGCCCCCGAGCCCGATCAGCCGGTGGCGCATCTCCCACAGCCGCTTCGGCTCCAGTTCGAGGCCGACGAGAAACAGCATCATCACCACACCGAACTCGGCGAAATGCTGGATCGAGACCACGTCGACATGCAAAAGCGCCAGCACCGGCGCGATCACGATCCCGGCGATCAGGTAGCCCAGCACCGAGCCCAGCCCGAGCCGCGAGGCAATGGGCACCGAGATCACCCCCGCGACCAGGAACAGGAAGGCGAGCATGAGTACATCGGTCATCGGCAAGGTCCCGGGTGCTGGAAAGTTCGGTCGGTTCGCGTCGTTGCCGCGATCCTAGCCGGTTTCACCGCGCCGAGACAGCATGGAGATGCACGCGCCCGCGTCCCGCACCGGACCGGTCAGAACCTGTCCTTGGCCGCGCGGATATGGGCAAAGACCTCGACATCCGCCGCGCCTTCCATCCCCAGCGTCGCCTTCACGCCGGGATCGCCCGCGCGCAGGAACGGGTTGGTCGCCTTTTCGAGCTCCAAGGACGAGGGCACCGTCGGCGTGCCCAGCCCGCGCGCCCGGGCGGTGAGCTTGATCCGCTCGGCCAGCGCCGCATTGTCGGGCTCGATGGTGGCGGCGAACTTCCCGTTCGCCGTGGTGTATTCATGGCCCGAACAGATCAGCGTGTCGTCGGGCAGCGCGGCGAGCCGGGTCAACGTGCCCCACATGTCCTCCGGGCTACCCTCAAACAGCCGCCCGCAGCCCAGCGCCA
>JAGRMP010000252.1:0-285 GCA_020441225.1 Maritimibacter sp.
GCGCGACGATGACGCCGCGGCAACAACAGGTGACGGGCGGGCTGGTCGGGGCGACCGCGGGGCTGCTGGCCGCGAGCGCGCTGAACGCAAGTGCCGGCTGGACCCTCGTCACCGCGCTCGCGGGCGCCACGGCCGGGACGCTCGTTGCGCGCAACAAGAGCACCGGCATGTGTGCCTATGCGCGCCGGGACGGACGCTACGACACCCGCCGCTGCCCCTGAAACCGGCCGACTGGCGCCAGGACTCTGCGATCACGCAGCCGCCGACGCGCGGGGAGAAACGGAA
>JAGRMP010000252.1:413-5060 GCA_020441225.1 Maritimibacter sp.
GCCCAATCGGTGAATTTGAACGTGGTCGGTTTCTTCGGCTCGGGCCGCGGCAGGGTGTAGGCTTTCTTCGCAGTCGCCTGGCGGGGCTCGGTTGTGCGGGTCATCTCTTCGTCCTTTCCTGTCGCGGCGCGGGGCCGTTTGTGTGGGCCCGGCGCAGGGCGAGGAGGGAGAGGGAGGAAGATCTCTGCGCCGGTCTGCCCATGGATTGGAAAGGCCAGAGGGGAAATTGCGCGGGGGCCGGGCAAGGCATTTCATAAATGCCTTGAAAAACCCTTTTGAAGGGTTTTTGCCCCGGAGCCGGCGTCCCGGCGTTACTTCTCGCGCACCGCCAGCATGAGCTCGACGCGCTTGAGCTCGCGCAGGATCCGGGCGGTCTGCATTTCGCCGAACATGTAGAGCTTGAGCATGCCGATCACCAGGAAGGACAGGAGTGCGCCCAGCCCCCATTTCAGCGAGATCACCGGGTCGGCGACGGCGAAAAACTTGTAGCCGCACCACAGCCCGAGCCCGACATAGACGAAGATCGCCGCGGTCGAGAGCCAGCCGACCCAGGCGTTGCGGCCCGAGAGCTGGCCGAAGAACTCGGCGAAAAAGCCGCGGGGCACGGTGGCCTCGATGAGCGCGCGGTCCTCTTCGGCGAGCGCCTGTTCGATCATCCGGTCAAGTTTGTTCATGGTCGTCTCCCAAAAGGGCGCGCAGTTTCGCGCGCGCATGCATGAGCCGCGTCTTCACCGTGCCCACGGGCACGTCGAGCGCGGTGGCGACCTCGGTCACGCCGAGGTCTTCGAGGTAGAACAGCGCCACGGTGGCGGCCTGGGCCGGCGGCAGCGTGGCGATGGCGGCGCGGACCCGGGCGGCGTCGACCTCGTCCGGGCCCGCCTCGGGCATTGCGGGCTCGACTTCGGCGGCGACCGCGTCGGCGAGCGCGCGGCCGCGTTGCCGCCGCGCGATCTCGCGGCTGACCCGGCGGCTCACGATCCTGAGCGCCCAGGGCAGGAAGGCGGCATCGTCGCGAAGCGACGGCAGGCCGCGGATGATCTCGATCCAGGCTTCCTGCACCATGTCGCGCGCCACCTCGCGGTCGCCGAGCAGCCGCGCGGCATGGGCGACGAGACGGGGCCCGCGAAACTCGGCGAGCTGCGCCAGCGCCCGGGCGTCGCCGGTCCGCGCCGCCGCCACGAGGTAGTTTTCAAAGGCGCGTTCCTTGTGCCGCATCGTCCCGTTCCTGCGTTTACGGGAAAGAGTGCCGCGCGCGCGGCGGTTGGTTCAACCGCCCGGGCCGCCCCAGCCGACCCAGACCAGCACCGCGCCCCAGAGCGCGAAGCCCACGGCACTGGCTGTCAGTGTCGCACCCACCGTCTTGGGGCTCTTCAGGGTCACCTCCGGCACCGCGATCAGGCTCGCCCCCTTGGCGACGGTGGCGAGCCCCAGGAGCGTGACCGCCGCCGCGCCGACGCTGTCCCAGCGCCAGTGGTTGACCAGCACCAGCGCGCCGGTGATGAAATGCACGGCCCCCGAGAGGTTGACGAGCACCGGGTCGGCATTGGCGTTGCCCAGAACCATGCGTTCATAGAACTGCCGCGAGACGACAAAGCCGAGCGCGGTCACGAGAAGGTAGGGGCCGGCGATGCGGGCGATGGTCTCGGTCATGGGGGCCTCCGGTGCGGGGACGGCTATTGCGCCGTCCAGCCGCCGTCGACCGGGATGGTGGTGCCGGTCACGTTGTGGGCGACGGGGGCGCAGAGCCAGCGGGCGAGCGCGCCGATCTCGCCGGGGGCCGACATCCGGCGGCTGGGCTGTTTCGCCGACAGGAGCGCGGCGATGCCGGCGTCGCGGTCGCCGCCCGCGGCCTGCGCTGCGGCGTCGATCTGGGGCTGGATCAGCGCGGTTTCGGTCCAGCCGGGCGCGATGCAGTTCACCGTCACGCCGCCCTGGTCGCGCGCACCCGCGGCGGCGTACTCGAGCGCCGCAACCTTCGAGAGCCCGATGAGCCCATGCTTGGCGGCGACATAGGGCGCCTTGTCGATCGAGGCGACGAGGCCGTGGACCGAGGCGATGTTGACCACCCGACCGTAGCCGCGCGCGGCCATCGCAGGGAGCGCAAGTCGCATGGTGTGGAAGGCGGCCGACAGGTTGACGGCGAGGATGGCGTCCCAGGTTTCGGGCGGCATCTCGGCGAGCGACGCGGTGTGCTGGATGTCGGCGTTGTTGACCAGGATGTCGAGCCCGCCGCTCGCGTCTTTCCCCCAGGCCGCGACCGCCGCGACCAGCGCTTCGATCTGGGCGGGGTGGCGCAGATCGCCGCCGAAGAACTCGACCTGCGGGCTGCCCGCAGCCAGGAGCGCTTCGCGGGCCTCGCGGATTTCCATCTCGCCCGCGAGCCCGTGCAGTGCGATCCGTGCCCCCGCCGCCGCCAGTTCGCCCGCAACGCCCAGACCGATGCCGCTGACCGATCCGGTGACCAGCGCCGTGCGCCCGTTAAGCTCCGTCATTGTCGTCTCCTGTATCGATTTGCGGCCAACCTACGCCATCGGCGCATGCGGCGCCGCAGAAATCTCGCCCCGGCCCCGGGCAGCGCGCTCGGCCGGGGACATCGGGGCACAACCGGGGCCAAACCGAAGCCGGGGGCGGCAAAAGCTGACCGGATGGTTGAATGGGGGTCGGGTTCGGGGCAATCTGGCAGGGAACGAGGAGAGGCGCCCGGATGACCGAAACCAAACCGCGGACCCGGATCCAGGAAAAGAACCGCGCCACGATCCTCGAGGCGGCGCTGGACGTGTTCTCGCAACACGGGTTCCGGGGCGCGACGCTCGACCAGATCGCCAAGGCGGCGGGGCTGTCGAAGCCCAATGTCCTTTACTATTTCCCGTCGAAGGAGGCGATTCACGGTGCCCTGCTCGCCGGGCTGATGGACACCTGGCTCGCGCCGCTCCGCGCGCTCACCGACGACGGCGACCCGGTCGAAGAGCTGCTCGACTATATCGAACGCAAGCTCGAGATGTCGCGCGAGATGCCGCGCGAAAGCCGGTTGTTCGCAGGCGAGGTGTTGCAGGGCGCCCCCCGGTTCGGCGCCTTCGTCGCGGGGCCGCTCAAGGCGCTGGTCGACGAAAAGGCGGCGCTCATTCAAAGCTGGGTCAATGCCGGGCGGATCGCGCCGGTGGATCCCTATCACCTGATCTTTTCGATCTGGGCCTCGACCCAGCATTACGCCGATTTCGATACCCAGGTCCGGGCGATCCTGCAGCCTTCGGGCGACGCGCATTTCGAGGACGCACGGACCTTTCTGCGCGGCATGTACGCGGGGCTCCTGCGCGGACCGGCGGGGGCCTGACCGTCGGCGCGGTTAACCACTCTTAACCACTTTGCCTGAAATCAATGGATAACTTCAGCCCTTCGGGCGTATGATCTGAACAGCAAAGTCCGGGTGGGGGCTCCTTGGTCGGAGCACGGGTATGGAATTTGCAGGACCAGCCCCAGTGGGGCCGTTCGCAGCTCTCGCGGCGGAAATGCCGCTGAGAAAAGTTAACGATGTCAAACAGGTGGAACCTGGTACAAAACCGGGAGACACGGCGCCCGACACCGGGCGCGGGCGTGACAACGGCTTTGAGGCCGCCGCCGCGCGTGACATCAAGGCGCTCAGGCGCGAGATGGAACGGCGCGACCTTCCCGCCGGTCCGCCGCCCACGTTCGAAGTGAGCCAGCTCGAGATCGACACCGATTTCCAGCAGATCATTGCCCGGGTCGAAGCGGCCCGCGCCCAGGCGCGCGAGGCCGATGCGCTGAAGCTCGAAGCCGAGACCGAGGAACGGCTGGCAGAGAGCGAAATGGCGCGTCTCGCCGACAAGGGCTCCGAGACCGGCATGGCGGGCGTGCCGACCAGCGCGGTCGGCATCGCAACCGGCGTCGCATCCAGTGCCGCAACCAGCGTCGCATCCAGTGCCGCAACCGGTGTCGCAGCCGCCCCGGCACACCAACTCGACGCCCAGTATTGAGCTGCGCAGATCGCGTGCCGCGCCCTCGTGGGCGGCGCGCGACCGCTGCCTGCGCCGGACCCGTCCCGTGAACGGGTGAGGTCCGGACCTGCCCCCGTCCTGCGCCCGCCCGGTGCCCGGCATGCGCCCGGCCCTGCTGTCCCACCGACCTCCGCGCTCTGCCGACCGCGCCTCTCGACAGTGGCGTCGCGCCCGCTCAGCCTGTGTTTGTCCGCGCCCGGTCCCCCGGCCGATGCACCGCGCCCCGAGCGGAAAGAGGCGCTTTCAAACGCCCGCCGCTCCGCCTATAAGCGATAGGAACGAACCGCCTGGCACGACCGGGCTGTCAGACCGTCGAGGAAGGCATGACCCAGAAAACCCGCGACACCGACGTGGCCTTTATCCAGGCCCTGGCTGAACTTTTGCGCGAAAACGACCTCACCGAGCTTGAAGTGAAACGTGAATATGGCGAAGCCGACAAGCTGAACGTGCGTGTCAGCCGCGGCGGCACTGCCACGGTGGCCCATGTCGTTGCCCCGGCCCCGGCCCCGGTTGCGCCGCCCGCCCCGGCGACGCCTGCGGCCCCGGCGACGGCCGAGGCGAACAGCGGCGACCCTGCCGCGCATCCGGGCGCGGTGACCTCGCCGATGGTCGGCACCGTCTATCTGCAGTCCGA
>JAGRMP010000253.1 GCA_020441225.1 Maritimibacter sp.
GGTAGAGCAACTGACTTTTAATCAGTAGGTCGCAGGTTCGAACCCTGCACGGCTCACCACTTCAACCGATCGGAAGGACGAAGCGCACCGGGTGCATTCCGGGCGGTTCCACATCCTTTCTCTGCCCGTCCGGCCGTTTCCGGCGCCGGTCCCGACGCCGGATGACCGGCCGCGGCTCGCATTGTCCGGCACGAGGCCAGCGCCCGGAGGACGCCATTTCCAGGCAAGGACCGCAAGGAATGGCGGTTGCGGCAAGATTTGATCGGCAAAGAATTGACTATCCCGGCCACTCCGTTCAGGTCGGGCGTGATTCCCTCGATCCGGTCCCTCGGGACCGGGCGACAGCCTCAGCGGAGCACCTTCATGTTCAAACGGCTTTTCCTCGCGATCATCCTGCTGGGCGCCATCGTCGGCGGGATCGTCTGGTTCAAGTTCTTCCGCGACGAGATGATTGCGCAGTTCCTGTCGGGCATGGTGCCGCCGCCGGTGCCGGTGTCGGCGGAAACGGTCGAGGCCGTGATCTGGCGTCCGGGGATCGAGGCCATCGGCACGGCGTTGGCGGTGCGGGGCGTGGACCTCGCCATCGAATCCGGCGGGCTGGTGCAGGAGCTGCTGTTCAAGGCGAACGATACCGTGGCCGAGGGTCAGCCGCTGGTCCATATCAAGGACGACAGCGAGCGCGCCTCGCTCGAGGCGGCTGAGGCGGCGCTGAACCTGGCGCAGGCCGACCTGCGCCGCACGCAAACCCTGATCGAGCGCGGCGTCGGTGCGGCCAACACGGTCGAAACCGCCGAGGCGCAGGCCGAAAGCGCGCGGGCCGAAGTGACGCGGGTGCAGACGGCGCGCGACAGCAAGCGGATGACCGCGCCCTTCGCCGGGGTGATCGGCATTCCGCAGATCGAGGCGGGGCAGTATGTGGCGGCGGGCACCATCTTTGCGACGCTTCAGGATCTCGGGCAGATGCGGGTGGATTTCACCGTGCCCGAACAGCAGATCGCGGCGCTGGAGCTTGGCCGGCAGATCACCGTCGCCACCGAGGTCGGCGACCTCAGCGCCGAGGGGCGGATCATCGCCATCGAACCGCGCATCGACCCCAACTCGCGCCTGATCACGGTGCGGGCCGAGGTCGACAACACCTCGGGCAAGCTCTACCCCGGCCAGTTCCTGCGGGTGCGGGTGGTTCTGCCGGAAGAAGAAGGCGTCATCGCGCTGCCCCAGACCGCTGTCAGCTCCACGCTCTACGGCGATTCCGTCTATGTGGTGCTGCCGGGCGAGGCCAAGGACGAGCTGGTCGTCGACCAGGTCTTCGTCAAGCTCGGCCGCCGGTCGGGCGCGCGGATCGAGGTGATCGAGGGGATCGAGGCGGGCCAGCAGATCGTCACCTCGGGCCAGAACCGTCTGACCGACGGGGCGAAGGTCAAGATCGACAACGCGGTGACGCTCGACGCACCGGCGGCGGACTGAGGGGACAGCGATGGGGTTCTCGGAAATCTTCATCCGCCGCCCGGTGCTGTCCACCGTGCTGGCCTCGCTGATCCTGTTCCTCGGGCTGGCGGCGGTGGTGAACCTGCCGGTGCGCCAGTACCCCGAGGTGGAGGAAACGGTCATCACGGTGACGACGACCTATCCCGGCGCGGCGCCGGACCTGATCCAGGGCTTCATCACCGCGCCCATTGCCTCGGCCGTCTCGACCACCGAGAACATCGACTACATCACCAGCGCCTCGCGCCCCTCGGCCTCGGTCGTGACGGTTCAGATGAAGCTGGGCGCGGACCCCGACATCGCGCTGACCGAGGTGATGTCCAAGGTCCAGCAGGTGCGCGGGCAATTGCCGTCCGAGTCGGACGACCCGGTGATCGTCAAGGGCACCGGCCAGACCTTCGCGCTGATGTACCTCGCGGTGCAGAACCCCAACATGACGCCCGAACAGCTGACCGAGTATCTCGAACGGGTCATCCGCCCGCGCGTGACCAACATCGAGGGCGTCGCCCAGATGGAGATCCTCGGCGCGTCGCAATACGCGATGCGCGTCTGGCTGGACCCGCTGGAGATGTCGGCGCGCGGCGTGACGGCCTCCGAAGTGCTGGCGGCGATCCGGTCGTCGAACTTCCTGTCGGCGCCGGGCAAGACCGAGAACACGTATTTCGCCTATTCGCTGACACTCGAATCGACGATCCAGTCCGCCGAGGCCTTCGGCGCGCTGCCGCTGGTGCAGGGCGCGAACGGCGTCGTGCGGCTGAGCGACGTGGCGAAGATCGAACTCGCCTCGGGCGACCAGGACGCGGTCGTGACCTTCGACGGCGAGCCCGGCACCTTCATCGGCGTGATCCCCGCCCCGGGCGAGAACCAGCTGGACGTGGCGACCAACGTGATCGAGGAACTGCCGCGCCTTGGCGCGACCCTGCCGCAGGGCATGACGATCAACCTCGTCTACGACTCGACCGAGACCATTTCGGCCTCGATCGAGGAGGTGTTCAAGA
>JAGRMP010000254.1 GCA_020441225.1 Maritimibacter sp.
ATACCCGCGGCGCCGAGGTCAGCCGACCCGCGGCGCGGATCCTGTCGGAGGCCCGGGACCTCGTGGACCGGGGCGTGCGCGAGATCACGCTTCTGGGCCAGAACGTCAACGCCTACCACGGCGCGGGCGAGGGGGGCGACTGGTCGCTTGCCCGACTGATCCGGGCGCTCGCCGAGATCGACGGGCTCGCCCGCATCCGTTTCACCACCTCGCATCCCAACGACATGTCCGACGATCTGATCGCGGCGCACGGCGAGGTCGACAAGCTCATGCCGTACCTGCACCTGCCGGTGCAGTCGGGCTCGGACCGGATCCTCAAGCGGATGAACCGGGGGCATACCGCCGAAGACTACCTGCGGCTCATCGAGCGCATCCGCGCAGCCCGGCCCGACATCCTGATTTCGGGCGATTTCATCACCGGCTTCCCGGAAGAGACCGAGGCCGATTTCGAGGATACGTTGGCGCTGATCCGCGCCGTCCGCTACGGCCAGGCCTATTCGTTCAAGTATTCGCCCCGCCCCGGCACCCCGGCGGCCGAGCGCGCGCAGGTCGACCCCGCCGCCGCCGCCGACCGGCTCGCCCGGTTGCAGGCGCTCATCAACGCCCAGGCCGCCGAGGTCATGGAGGGCATGGTCGGGCGTGACGTGGGGGTTCTGTTCGAGAAACCCGGGCGGATGCCGGGGCAGATGGCGGGCAAGTCCGACCACCTGCACGCGGTGCATGTCGAAAACCCCGGGCTTGTCCAAGGCGAACTTGCGAAAGTGAGAATCACCGCCGCCGGACCCAATTCCCTGTCCGGTGTTCTTGCCTGATTCGCACCGGTCTCCCGGCTGGATTTCAGGTATTTGAAGTTATCCACAGCATTTCTGCGACATTTCGCAGCGATGACCGCCGTTTGTTCGCCTCACCGCCTGAAATTGTACTATCGGAACATTTACAGGCGGGCGCATGCTGGCCTACCCTGCGCCGCATGATTGCTCCGCCGCGGGGGGTCTGCGGCGTATCAGGGGATAAGGCGTGCCAAATCGGATATTGACCTGGCTCAGGACCGGCGCACTCGCGGTCGGGCTGGCCTTCGCTTCCGTGACGTCTCTCACAGCGCCCGCCACGGCGCAGGAGACCGTCACGGTGACCGGGAAAATCAACTGGGGGCTCTGGGTCGATCCCGACGGCTGCATGCACTGGTGGGCCGACGGCGGGCTCGAAGGCTACATGACGCCCCGGCGCGATCCCAGGACCGGCCAGCACATGTGCCTCGAGCGCAATACCTGCGCCGTGCCCAATACCGACGTGCTCTTCGCCTCCGACAGCGCAACGCTGACCTCGACCGGCAAGGCCTGGCTGCATGAGTTCTTCGCCTCGGCGGGCGCCTTTGCCTACGCGATCTACGGCCATACCGATGCGCGGGCCTCGGCGAGCTACAACCAGCGGCTGTCCGAGCAGCGTGCGAATGCGGTTTCCCAGGTCGCGCTTGCCTCGGGCGCAGTGGTCGAGCGGGTGGCGGGCTTCGGTGAATCGAAACCCGTCGCGCCCAACACGACGCCCGCGAACATGCAGAAAAACCGCCGCGTCGAAATCGTCTGCTACAGGTACCCGGAATGATCCAGAAACTCGTGATTTTGGCGCTGGTCGCGCCGCTTGCCGTCGCCGGGTGCCAGTCCACCGCCTATAACGGCGGCGCGCCGAAACTCATCGCCCAGAACAAGGACACCGGCTTCGGTGACGGCCAGGGTCCGCGCGACGGGCTCGCCGCCGTGGCGGTCACGCCCGACGGCTGCACCGCCTGGATCATCGACGAAGGTGTCGAGGGCTATGCCTCGACCCGCTCCGATCCGCGCACCGGCCTGCCGGTCTGCACAACGCAGATCCCGCCCGGCTCGGTGATCGGCAAGCCGCAGGTCTCGAACGACTTCCCCGATTACCTGCCCTGAGGCAGCGCCCGCCCCCGGTCCTGGCGACCGGAGGCGCCGGAAAACGCATCATTATCGGTCACGGGCGCAAAACCCGTGGCCATTTTTGTATCATTTGCATGAAATATGTGCTCCCCGTCTTGCCTGCCCGGGACCTGCTGTGCACCATCGAACCACGGTCAGTCATGTCACGGAGACAAACTTGGGCATAGATGCGTTGAGCACCCCGCCGACACTCGAAGACAGCAACGAAACTCTCATGGAGTTCCCCGACAACCGCCTGTTGATCGACCTGTGTGGCCAGTTCGACCGAAATCTCGCCCAGATCGAACACCAGCTCGAGGTCCAGATCCTGCGCCGCGGCAACCAGATCGCGATCCACGGCGACCCGATGGCGCGCGGCCAGGCCGCCCATGTGCTGCAGGCGCTCTACGAACGGCTCGAGACCGGCCGCTCGGTCGAGGCGGGCGACATCGACGGCGAGATCCGGCTGGGCGGCCACGACGACCAGACCCTCGCCGGCGACCAGATGGAGCTGTTCAAGGGCGGCAAGGTCGAGATCAAGACCCGCAAGAAGCTGGTCGAGCCGCGCACCGAGGCGCAGTCGACCTATGTGCGCAACCTGTTCGACAAGGAGCTTGCGTTCGGCATCGGCCCCGCCGGCACC
>JAGRMP010000255.1:0-160 GCA_020441225.1 Maritimibacter sp.
GCAGATCCTCGATGAAGATGTTCTCGGGCTTGATCCCGAGCATGATCGCCTTTTCGCGCGCCGGTTCAAGCTCCTCGCCCTGGCCGAGGTCCGCGGTGAAGGTCACCACTTCGCACCCGAACTCGGTTTGCAGCCATTTGAGGATGATCGAGGTATCGAG
>JAGRMP010000255.1:269-9804 GCA_020441225.1 Maritimibacter sp.
GCGGGCAAGGGCGAACGGCACTTGCGCGCGCTCGGCGGAGACGGGCCGCGCCCGTCCTCGCGTGGCGTCGCAATGGGCTCAGAACTTCAGCCCGGCAATCATGGCCGCGGTTTCGGGGTCGAGTGCGGCGGTGTCTTCGCCCTCACCGTCACCTTCTCCGCTCTCGTCGGTCTCGTCCTCTGTGCCGTCCGCGGTGTCTTCCCCGTCCTCGTCCTGCGAGCCGGCGTCCTCCGCCTCGGCGAGGGCCGCGTCGATCAGGGCGCTGTCGCCTTCCAGCCGGTCGCGCAGCGCGTCGAGCAGCGCCGCCTTTTCTTCTTCGGTGGCCTCTCCGCTCTTGTTCCAGGCGTCGAAGATCGCCGCCTCGGCCTCGGGCAGCGCATCGATCGCGTCCTGCGCCTCGGTGATCTCGTCTTCCGACGGCCGATCCTCTTCGGTGAGGTCGCCCAGCGCCGCAAGCGCCGCGTCGATGTCGCCATCGGTTTCGCCCGAGTCGAGATAGTCCTGCAGGGTGTCGTAACCCGCGGCCTCAAGCGTCTCGTCGAGGGTCTCGAACACGGCAGCGGTTTCGATCACCCCCTCCGCTTCGGCGGCGTCGTGATCGGCGACCGCCAGCCCGGCGAGCGCGCCCACCGGCCCGTTGGTGTTGCCGTTGCGGATATGGGCGAGCACCGCGTTGATATTGGCGTGCATCGCGCCGTTCATGCTGCCGAGCTGGTTGGGACGCAGGGCCAGCTCGCCGTCGGCGGTCTCCGGTTCGACCGCTGCGGCCTTGGCCGGCGTCACATTGCCGGACTGGCCATTGCCCTGACCGTTGCCGTTGCCGTTTCCGCCGCCACCGCCATTTCCGTTGCCAAAACCGTTGCCATTGCCATTGCCATTGCCGGTTGATCCCCGGCCCGACCCACCGCGCGATCCCCGGTCGCTTTGGGATTTGTCCCGGCCGCCGCGGCTGCCGCGGTCGGATCCGCCTTTTCCGTTCCCACCCTTTGCAAGTGCCGGGCTGGCGGTGAATGTCACGATTGCGCCGCCTGTCACCGGGACGGCGAGGGCCAGGATGGCGAGCGATGCGAAAAGCGGTTTTCTGAGCGTCATGGGAGCCTCCAGGTGTTTGCCCGAAAAAGCGCACCTCGATGTGGCAGAAATAGGGCGACCCGGCCGGTTCCGGGCGGCGCGCGACGGTCGGCCGATCGACGCGCACCCTTGCGCCTCCTTGTGGGATGCGCAGTATCGGCGCCATGACCGGATTTGCAGACAGGGCGCTCATCGCCGAGCGCAAGATCAGGGAGCTGTTCCCGCCGACGCCGCTCCAGCGCAACGACCATCTTTCGGCGCGTCACGGCGCCGAGATCTGGCTCAAGCGCGAAGATCTGTCGCCGGTGCGCAGCTACAAGCTGCGCGGAGCCTCGAACGCGATGCGCAAGGTCCTGGCCGAGACGCCGGGGCAGGAGCTGTTCGTCTGCGCGTCCGCGGGCAACCATGCCCAGGGCGTCGCTTATGCCGCGAAGCATTTCGGGGTGCGCGCGGTGATCTTCATGCCGGTGACGACGCCGCAGCAAAAGATCGACAAGACGCGGATCTTCGGCGGCGACGCGATCGAGATCCGGCTGGTAGGCGATTATTTCGACGACACGCTGGCCGCGTCGCAGGCCTATTGCGCCGAGGCGGGCGGGCATTTCCTCGCGCCGTTCAACGATGCCGACGTGGTCGAGGGCCAGGCCAGCGTCGCGGTCGAGATGCTCGACCAGATGCCCGAGCCGCCCGATCTGGTGATCCTGCCCGTGGGCGGTGGCGGGCTGGCCGCCGGGATCCGGCGCTACCTCGCCGAGACCGCGCCGCATGTCGAGCTTCGGTATGTCGAGCCGGCGGGCGGGCCCAGCTTGCGCTCCGCGCTCGCCGTCGGCCATCCGATCTCGCTCAGCCATGTCGACAGTTTTGTCGACGGGGCTTCGGTCGCGCGGGTCGGCGACCTCACCTTCGCCGCGCTTGCCGACGTGCCCATCGGCCATGTGCTGATCGCGCCCGAAGACCGGATCTGCGTCACCATCCTCGACATGCTCAATGTCGAAGGCATCGTTCTCGAACCCGCAGGCGCCCTGTCGGTCGATGCGCTGGTGGATCTCGCCGAGGAGATTCGCGGCAAGCGGGTGGTCTGCGTGACCTCGGGCGGCAATTTCGACTTCGAGCGTCTGCCAGAGGTCAAGGAACGGGCACAGCGCTATTCCGGGCTCAAGAAGTATTTCCTCCTGCGCCTGCCGCAACGCCCCGGTGCGCTGAGGGATTTTCTCGAAGTTCTGGGCCCCGACGACGACATCGCGCGGTTCGAGTACCTCAAGAAATCGGCGCGCAATTTCGGCACCGTCCTGATCGGGATCGAGACCCGGGCGCCGGAAAACTTCGAACGCCTGCTGGCCCGGCTCGACGAAAAAGGGTTTTCCTATACGGATGTGACCGAAAACGCCTCCGTCGCCGAGTTCATTCTCTGACAGCCGCGCGGCCGTCACGGCCTGTTACTGGCCGGTCTTGAGCCCTATTCAGGCTCTAACCCGCAAGAAACGCATCTTTCGACGCTGCATAACTTGCAAAGACCGGGGCGAGATCGACCCCCTCCGCATCGCCCGCGGCCGCCTGACGTTCGCCTTGCTGACACAGTGCGGACAGTTCGGAAAATCCGAGGTTGAGCGCCGAAGATTTGATGAAGTGCAGATCCTCTTCGTACCGCGCCGGGACCGGTGCGGCTTTGAGCCGGTCGATCACCTCCTCGACTTCGGCGATGAACATTTCGGCGACTTCGGAGAAATCTTCCTCTCCGATCTCGTCCTTCAACTCACTTACCCGGTTCCAATCGATCATCGGGGCCTCCTCTAACCGCGCGAGGCTCGCACAGCCGGGTTTACATCCGGTTGATCGGGTCGCGATTTCG
The DNA here is from genome assembly GCA_020441225.1 of Maritimibacter sp. Next base: position 3,190 of record JAGRMP010000255.1, read on the forward strand.
GAAAAATCCGAACTGAGAACGGAAAATTTTAGATTTAACCGGGTGTTAGATGAAGGCGCTTATGCCGGTTCGCGGGGCAGTCCGCCCGAACACAGACCCGCAAACAAGAAGGTGCCTGCGTGCCCAGTCCGGTCCTCAAGTCGTTCGACCCCAACGCTATCCGGCAGGCCCAGGCGGTTCGGCGGGTGCTGGTGGTCGACGATTCGCGGGCGCAGCGCAAGGTGGTGGCCGTCTCGCTCACCCGCCAGGGCTTCGATGTGGTAGAGGCCGGATCGGGGCAGGAAGCGCTGGAGATCCTGCGCAAGACTCCGGTCGATCTGGTTCTGTCTGACTGGATGATGCCGGGGATGGACGGGCTCGAGCTTTGCCAGGCGGTCAGGGCGCTGCCGCAGGAGCCTTATGTTTACTTCATCCTGCTGACATCGAAGAACGAAAAGGGCGCCGTCGCGCAGGGGCTCGATGTGGGGGCCGACGATTTCCTGACCAAGCCGGTCAGTCCGGACGAATTGCGGGCCCGGATCTATGCCGGCGACCGGATCCTCAAGATGACCCGCGAGCTCAGCGAAAAGAACCGGCTCATCACCGCGACGCTCGATGAAATGAGCGCGCTGTACGACGCGCTCGACCGCGACCTGATCGAAGCGCGAAAGATGCAGCAATCCCTGGTCCGCGAACGCTATCGCGATTTCGGCAATGCCGAAGTGTCGCTGTTGCTCAAACCGTCGGGCCATGTGGGTGGTGATCTCGTCGGGTTCTTCCGCGCCGGCGCGGGCAAGCTCGCGGTTTACTCGATCGATGTTTCAGGGCATGGAATCGCCTCGGCGCTCCTCACCGCGCGGCTTGCGGGCTTTCTCTCTCACGGCGCGCCCGAGCATAACATCGCCCTCATGAAGGACAGAGACGGCAGGTATGTCGCCCGGCCACCGCAGGAGGTGGCGACACTGCTCAACACTCTGATGCTCGAAGACCTGAAATCGGAGCTCTATTTCACAATCGCGCTGGGCGTGCTCGACCTCGAAACCGGTATCGTCGACATCGCCCAATGCGGCCACCCGAACCCGGTGCTGGTCGGGGCGGATGGCGCAGTGAGGTACCACGGGTCGGGGGGGCTCCCGATCGGGCTGATCGACAACGCGGACTATGGTCAGCAGCGGTTGCAGCTCGCGCCCGGCGACCGGCTGTTGTTCTATTCCGACGGCTTCACCGAATGCACCGGTCCCGACGGGGCCATGCTCGATGAAGACGGGTTCGCCGTGCTCATCCGCGACAGCGCGGAGCTCAAGGGCACCGCCTTTTTCGAGGCGCTGGTCTGGGATCTCGACGGTTTCAAGGGCAGCGGAGAGTTTGCCGACGATCTGTCCGCGGCGATGATCGAGTACCACGGCCCGCAAAATCAGGTGAAATAGTCTCGCAAAATGGCCTGATCGCCTGCGTTGCCGACCATCTCTGCGGCAGTCGGTCCCGGTGCCCAGACGGCGATGTGCCCCGGCTCGCTCGGCGGGGCCACCGCGCGCACCGGCCGCGCGAGGTAGACATGGCAGAGTTTTTCCGCCCAGATTTCGTATTCCGGCATCCAGGTAAAGCGGCGAAACGCGCCCAGCCGGCGCGGCGCTGCGATGTGCCAGCCGGTTTCTTCCAGCACTTCGCGGTGCAGGGCCCGAAGCGGTGTTTCACCCGGGTCGATCCCGCCGCCCGGGAGTTGAAACTCCGGTACCGGCTTTTCCTGGTGGGTCAGGAGCACTCCGCCGTCCCGCGGCAGGATCGCATAGGCCCCCGCCCGCAAGATGTAACGTTTGCCCGGCCGGATGGCCTCGCCGTAGCGCCGGATCATGTGATTTGCCCCTCGGTTGCCCCGTCTTCGCAGAGAGAGTATGCGGAACCGATACGCAACAGGAAACACCTATGAGCCTTGGTTCCAAAATCGCCTGGGACGATACCGTCCTGCCCTTTCAGCTTGACCGCAGCGACATCCGTGGCCGGGTCGTGCGGCTCGACGGCGCGCTCGATGCGGTGCTGGCGCAGCACGATTATCCGCCCGCGGTCGAACGGCTGGTGGCCGAAGCGGCGCTGCTCACCGCGCTGATCGGACCCACGATCAAACTGCGCTGGAAACTGTCACTGCAGATCCGCGGCGACGGCCCCGCGCGACTGGTAGCGACCGATTATTACGCCCCCGAGGCCGAGGGTGCGCCGGGTCGGATCCGCGCCTATGCGAGCTTTGACGAGACCCGGCTCGACGCCGACGGCGACCCGTTCCCGCAGATCGGGCGGGGCTATTTCGCGATCCTGATCGACCAGGGCAAGGGCACTACGCCTTATTCCGGCCTCACGCCGATTGCGGGCACGTCGCTCGCCGATTGTGCCCAGACCTATTTCGCCCAGTCGGAGCAGCTCCCGACCCGCTTCGCGCTTAGCTTCGACAAGGTCGATGGGTCGTGGCGCGCGGGCGGGGTGATGCTGCAGAAGATGCCCGGCGTGCCGCCGCGGATGAAGGACGAGGGCGGCTCGGGCGACCAGGGTCTGCTCGCGCCCGCCGACCTCCTCGCCGACGAAGACGAGTTGGAAGCCTGGTCGCGCGCCAACATCCTGCTCGAATCGGTGCAGGCCGACGAGCTGATCGGCCCCGCGATCCAGCCGACGCAGATGCTCGTGCGGCTGTTCCACGAAGACCAGCCGCGGGTGTTCGACCCGCACCCGGTCCAGTTCGGCTGCACCTGCTCGGAGGCCCGCGTCCGCCAGACCCTGTCGATCTATTCGCGGAAAGACATTGCCTACATGACGACCGACGACGGGATCGTGACGGCGGATTGCCAGTTCTGCGGTGCGCATTATCGGTTCGATCCGGCGACGCTCGGGTTCGAGGCGGTGGAGGTTCCGGGTGGCGACGGCTGATCTGTTCGACAGGCTGCGCCTTGCGTCGGGCGGTGGCGCGCCGTCGTCGGATTTCGATCTCAATCCCGATCTGCACCCCAAGGGCCGGGTGTTGCGGGGCGCCGCGGTGCTCGTGGCCGTCGAGGAGACGCCGCGCGGCATGTGTCTCTATCTCACCAAGAGAGCGTCGCACTTGAAGCACCACCCGGGTCAGATCGCCTTTCCGGGTGGCAAGATCGACCCGGGCGATGCCGGACCTGTCGATGCCGCGTTGCGCGAGGCCGAGGAAGAGATCGGCCTGCCGCGCGCGCATGTCGAGGTGCTGGGTCAGCTCCCCGCGCATGAGACGATCACCAGCTTCAGCGTCACCCCGGTGCTCGCGCGGATCACCGCGCCGTTCACCCCGGTGCCCGAGGCGGGCGAGGTCGAGGAGGTGTTCACCGTGCCGTTCGACCATGTCGCGGATCCGGCCAGCTACATCGTCGAATCGCGCTACTTCCGCGGGTCGCGTCGGCAGTTCTATGTCGTGCCTTACGGCCCCTATTACATCTGGGGCGCGACGGCGCGAATGCTGCGGGCGCTGGCGGCGGAGCTGGCGCGGTGACCGCCGCGCCCACAGAGGCCCGGATCACCGCGGATTGGCTCACCGGCGCCGCGCCCCAGGCCGTCTGCGCGATGCTGACCGGGGCCGGGCACCAGGCGTGGTTCGTCGGCGGCTGCGTGCGCAACGCGCTCATCGGCGCGCCGATCTCCGACATCGACCTCACCACCGACGCGCCGCCGGAGCGGGTGACCGCGCTGGCCAAGTCTGCCGGGTTTCACCCCGTCCCAACCGGGTTCGACCATGGCACTGTCACGGTGGTGGTCGCGGGCGCGCCCTTCGAGGTCACCACCTTCCGCCGCGATATCGAAACCGACGGGCGGCGCGCGGTCGTGGCCTATGCGGGCACGATCGCGGAAGATGCGCATCGGCGCGATTTCACCATGAACGCGCTCTACGCCGATCCCGCGGGCGAGGTCGCCGATCCGCTCGGGGGTCTTCAGGACCTGCAGGCGCGGCGGGTTCGGTTCATCGACGATGCCCACGACCGGATCCGCGAAGATTACCTCCGGATCCTGCGGTTTTTCCGGTTTCATGCCTGGTACGGCGATCCGGCGCAGGGGCTCGACCCCGAGGCATTGGCCGCGATTTCCGAGCTTTCAGATGGATTAGAGACACTTTCACGCGAACGCGTCGGGGCCGAGATCCGCAAGCTGCTCGCCGCGCCCGATCCCGGGCCGAGCGTCGCGGCGATGGGCGCAACCTTTGTGCTTACGCGCGTCCTGCCGGGGGCCGACGAGCGGACGTTGCCGGTGCTCGTCCACCACGAAGCGGCGCTGGGCGCCGCGCCCGATGCGATGCGCCGGCTTGCTTGTCTTGGCGGCGACGACCCCACGGACCGGCTCCGGCTGTCGAAGGCGGAGGCACGGCATCTCGCCCGGTTGCGTGCGCATCTCGGCGAGCCCGCCGGCCCCGCGGCGCTCGCCTACCGGTTGGGTGCCACGGAAGCGCGCGACGTCGTGCTGCTCAATGCCGCGCTGCTCGAAGGGCCGCTGCCGCCGGACCTCGACCGCGCGCTCGAGATCGGGGCCGCCGCGCAGTTCCCGGTCGCGCCGCGCGATCTGATGCCCGCCTACAAAGGCCCGGCGCTGGGCGCGCGTCTCGCCGCGCTCGAGGACCGCTGGATCGCCTCCGGGTTCACGCTCGGCCGCGAAGCGCTTCTGGGAGACGACGATGCAGATCACGATTGAGCGTCTCGGCCACCAGGGCGACGGCATCGCCCATAGCCCCGACGCGCCCGGGCCCGTCTTCGCCCCGCGTGTCCTTCCGGGTGAGGTCATCGAGGGCGATCTGACTGGCGACCGGATCGCGAGCCCTCGCATCGTCACGCCATCGCCCGACCGCGTCCGCCCGCCCTGCCCGCATTACAAATCCTGTGGCGGTTGCGCGCTGCAGCATGCGAGCGACGCTTTCGTCGCCGCGTGGAAGACAGAGGTGGTGCGCACCGCCCTTGCTGCGCGCGGGATCGAGGCGAATCCGGCAGGAATAGAGACGTCTCCCGCCCGTGCCCGGCGGCGGGCGGTGTTCTCGGCCCGTCGTACCAAGGGCGGGGTCCTGCTTGGCTTCCACGCGCCGAAATCGGACATTATCAGCCGCATCCCCGACTGCCATCTGTTGCACCCCGACCTCGTCGCCACGTTTCCGGTGCTGGAGGCGCTTGTGTCGGAGGGCGGGTCGCGCACGAGCACGCTCCGGCTCAACGTCACGCTTACCGATGGCGGCCCCGACGTCGCCGTCACCGGCGGCAAGCCGCTCGACCCTTCGCTCGAAACCCGGCTCGCCAGCTTCGCCGGGCAGCACGGGTTTGCCCGCCTGTGCTGGGAGGGCGAGGTGATTGCGCTGGTCGAACCGCCGGCGCAGGCCTTCGGTCGGGCGCTGGTCGCGCCCCCGCCCGGCGCTTTCCTTCAGGCCACCAAAGAGGGCGAGGCGGCGCTGTTGGCCGGGGTCCGCGAGACAGTGGCCGGCGCGAAGAAGATCGTCGATCTCTTTGCGGGGTGCGGCACCTTTTCGCTGCCGCTCGCCGAGACCGCCGAAGTCCATGCGGTCGAGGGCGAGGCCGCGATGCTGGCCGCGCTCGACCGGGGCTGGCGGCAGGCGGTCGGGCTCAAAAAGGTCACCACCGAGGCCCGGGATCTGTTTCGCCGGCCGCTTCTGCCCGACGAGCTCGCCCGCTTCGACGCGGTGGTGATCGACCCGCCGCGCGCGGGGGCCGAGGCGCAGGTGGCCGAGCTTGCGCAGTCCGGCGTGCCGGTGATCGCTGCCGCGTCGTGCAACCCGGTGACCTTCGCGCGCGACGCTGCGCAGCTCATTGCCGCAGGGTACAGGCTCGACCGGTTGACCGTGGTCGACCAGTTCCGCTGGTCGACCCATATCGAGCTGGTGGCGGGCTTCAGCCGGTAGCTGCAGGCCAGCAGCGAGGGGTCTTTGCGCCGGTCGGGGACCCGTGTATCAGCCAGGTTCGACCGACGTGGCCGAGCAGACCGAGCGACCGATTCTCATGCGCTACACTCTTACAGCCATCCTCCTCGCCGGGTTCCTCGGCCTCGCGGCCTGTACCTCCGGTCCCAAACCCTATGACGGGCCGCCGATCACCCATGTTTATCTGTTCAAGGAGCAGCGCACGCTGGTGTTGATGAGCGGCGCGAAACCGGTGCGCACCTGGTCGGTCGATCTCGGCTTTTCGCCGGTCGGGCCCAAGCAGGCGAAAGGTGACGGCAAGACGCCGGAGGGGCGCTATTACATCAACTGGCGCAACCCCGAGAGCGAGTACCACCGCGCGCTCTACATCAATTACCCGAACAAAGCCGATCGCGCGGCGGCGCAGGCGGCGGGGCGCGATCCCGGCGGTGACATCTATCTTCACGGCGGTCCGGTGCTTGCACGCGACAAGGGCCGCGCCGACTGGACCGCGGGCTGCGTTTCGGTCAGCGACCGGGACATCGAGGAGATCTACGGCATGATCCGCATCGGCACGCCCATCGACATCCTGCCGTAAGGCGTGCCGTCCGTGCCGGTACCGGCGAAGCGTGTGCGCAACCAGGGACCGATCAGGACCCGGTCAGCAATGTCCACCAGATCTTGCCGTTGGGCTCCTGATACCAGGCAAATCCGAGGTTTCGGGCCCGCGGGTCGAGGATCACGTC
>JAGRMP010000255.1:9868-11016 GCA_020441225.1 Maritimibacter sp.
CGCCGAGCATCATGCCGGGATAGCCGGTACGCGCCACCCGGTCGAGCGGCGAGGAGCCGTCGGAACCGAAGTGCCAGGGCCGGTTCTGGACATGCATGTCACGCGAATGGGTCGCGGCCGCTGCGTTGAGCTGCGCGTTGAGCTGCAGCGCGGGCGAGCCCGACGCGGCCCGAAGCTCGTTGATCGAATCGAGCATCCGGTAGGTGATCTTGTTTTCGCTGAAAGACGAGATCTTGTAGACACCGGGCGCCGGCTTGCCGTCCGGTCCGATCACCGTTGGGGTCGGGGCACAGGCTGCGAGGGCGAGGCCCAGGCCCAGGATCATGCCGAAAGCGCGTATCATCCGGTTCTTCCAAATCATTGCAATCGGTGCCCATTCTGCTTGTATCGAGACACATTTCAACCACAGGGTCGCACGGAAAACGGCGCGGTGACGCCGGATTGATTTGCGATGCCGGGTGCTCGGCTCTATACAGACCCCGCGTTTTTGAGGCAATGCAGGAATGGGAAGTGATGACTTCACGACCGTTTGACAAATTCAACCGCCGCACGTTTCTGACCGGCTCTCTGGCGGCAACGGCGAGCGCGGCGGCAGTGCCGGCGCTTGCACAAAGCGAACCCGCGTACATGGCCGCCGACAAGGAACTCGTGCGGCGCAACATCTCGAGCTTCCGGTCGCTCGACTGGCGGCCGTATTTCTCCAATACCCGCAAGGGCGCCGTGCTCGTCGATACCGTGAGCCGGGCGCTGCACTTCTGGTCGGAAGACCAGACGATCTACAAGCTCTACCCCACCTCGGTACCGCTGACCGAGGAGATGACCCGCCGCGGCCGGACGTCGATCGTGCAAAAGGTCGTGGGACCGGATTGGCGGCCGACGCCGAACATGCTCAAGCGCAATCCGGAATGGCCGAGCTACATTCCCCCGGGGCCGGACAACCCGCTCGGGACCCATGCGCTCTACCTTTCATGGCAGTATTACCGCATCCACGGGACCCACGATACGCGCAAGATCGGGCGGCGCAGCTCCAACGGCTGCATCGGCCTCTACAATGAACATATTGCTGAACTTTTTGGGCTCACGCAGGTGGGGACACAGGTGTTGCTAATCTGACACCACCCCTATGTTTTGACCGAATCCGGTTGCAA
>JAGRMP010000256.1 GCA_020441225.1 Maritimibacter sp.
TGGCCGAAAACCTCCGCCTCGCCGCGCCCGACGCTCCCGACGACGCCCTCTGGGTCGCGCTCGAGGCCACCGCGCTCGCCGATACGATCCGCGCCCGCGGCGGGCTCTCCCTGCGGCTCGGCGCGCGCGGGGCAGGGCTCTCGGGCGGCGAGGCGCGGCGGCTGGTGCTCGCCCGCGCCCTCTTGCGGCGCCCCGCTGTCCTGGTGTTGGATGAACCCACCGAAGGTCTCGACACGGCGACCTCGGCGCGGGTGATGGCCGGTCTGCGCACCGCGCTCCCCCATGCCGCGCTCCTCGTCGCCGCGCATCGCGACACGGAAAAACAGGCCGCATCCCGGGTGATCGAGCTGCGGCACCCGGACGCATAGCGTTAAAAGGCGCATTTCGGATACGAGTTTTGACGCAGATCAAATCCATATTTGAGATGCAGGTTTAAACCCCTGTTCTGACGCATCTCGGATACGAAACGCGCAACCTCGGGAGACACCAATGGAGATCGGACTGGTCGAACTGTCGCGTCTGCAATTCGCGATGACAGCCATGTATCACTTCCTCTTCGTGCCGCTCACGCTGGGTCTCTCGATCCTCGTGGCGATCATGGAGACCGTCTACGTCATGACCGGTCGGCCGATCTGGCGGCAGATGACCAAGTTCTGGGCCACGCTCTTCGGCATCAACTTCGTGCTCGGCGTGGCGACCGGCATCACCATGGAGTTTCAGTTCGGCATGAACTGGAGCTACTACAGCCACTACGTCGGCGACATCTTCGGCGCGCCGCTGGCCATCGAAGGGCTCATGGCCTTCTTCCTCGAAGCGACCTTCGTGGGGCTGATGTTCTTCGGCTGGGACAAGCTCAGCCGGGTCCAGCACGCGGTGGTCACCTGGCTCGTCGCCATCGGCTCCAACTTCTCGGCGCTCTGGATCCTGATCGCCAACGGCTGGATGCAGAACCCGGTCGGCGCCACGTTCAATCCCGACACGATGCGCATGGAGATGACCTCCTTCTACGACGTGCTGTTCAACCAGGTGGCGCAGGCCAAGTTCGTCCACACGGTCTCGGCGGGCTACGTGACGGCCAGCGTCTTCGTCCTCGGCGTGTCGGCGCTCTACCTCCTCCAGAACAGGCACAAGGACCTCGCCCGCCGCTCCATCGCGGTGGCCTCGGCCTTCGGTCTCGCCTCGGCGCTGTCGGTGGTCGTGCTGGGCGACGAAAGCGGCTATTCCGCGTCCCACACCCAGAAGATGAAGCTCGCTGCCCTCGAGGCGATGTGGCACACCGAACCGGCGCCCGCCTCCTTCACCCTCATCGGTTTCCCCGACCAGGATGCGCGCGAGACCCATTATGCGGTGCATATCCCCTGGGTCATGGGCCTCATCGGCACCCGTTCGCTCGACACCCCGATCCCCGGCATCGCGGAGCTGGTCGCCGAGGCCGAGGATCGCATCCGCGAGGGCCTGCTCGCCTATGATGCGCTGATGACCATCCGTGAACAGCGCGGGGCCACGCCCCAGGAAGTCCGCGACGCTTTCGAGCTGCACTCCGAAAACCTCGGCTTTGCGCTGCTGCTCAAGCGCTACGTCGACGACCCGCGCGACGCCACCGAAGACCAGATCAAGATGGCGGCGGACGACACCGTGCCGGGCGTCTGGCCGCTGTTCTGGGCCTTC
>JAGRMP010000257.1 GCA_020441225.1 Maritimibacter sp.
AGACATGCGGGTTGAGCCAGGTGAAAGCGGCCGCAATCGCCAGGGTGCGGCGCAGGCTTTTCGCCTCTCGGCCGGTCTCGAGCGCATGGCTGCCGCGCCAGGCCGCAAGCAGTCGGCCGAGGCCATAGACGATGAGGAACGCCGCGCCCGCGAGGCTCATGACCAGGGGCAGCCCCGGCCAGAGCGCGGTAAGCGCGCCGAAGCCTGCGACGCCCGCCGCGATCAGCACCGCGTCGGAGGCGGCGCAGAACAGCGCGAGCGCGAAGACGTGGCTCCGCAGGAGGCCCTGGCGGAGCACGAAGGCGTTTTGCGCGCCGATGGCGAGGATCAGGCTGAACCCGGTGAGAAAGCCGGTCAGCGCCGCCGAGATCATGCCTCGGCGGGGGCGGGGGAGGGCGCCTGCGGCGGTGTGCCCGCCTGGGCTTCGGCGGCCTCCTTGGCCTCCTTGCCGTTCGGGTAGACGAGACCGGCCGAAATGATGAGCTTGGCCGCGTCCTCGATGGTCATGTCGAGTTCCACCACCGAATGGCGCGGCACGAACAGCAGGAAGCCGCTGGTCGGGTTCGGCGTGGTCGGCAGGAAGACCGAGACGAGCTGTTCATCGACGGGGATCTTCTGGTCGATCTCGCCCTTGGCCGTGGTCGAGATGAAAGCGATGGCCCAGAGCCCCTTGCGCGGGTATTCGATCAGGCAGGCCTGGTCGAATTTCGCGTCCTGCTGCGCAAAGACCGTCTCGGCGATCTGCTTGACGCCCGAGTAGAGCGACCGGACCACCGGCATCCGGTCGACCAGCCCTTCGCCCCAGGCAAGGAAGCTGCGGCCGATCACGCCCTTGGCGATCAGGCCGACGAGCGAGGTGAAGAGCAGAAATACCACCACGCCGACGCCGCGCACGTTGACATGCACGTCTTCGCCGAACAGGGCGATGAACCAGGGGCTGTCGCCGAACCAGCGGTTGACCAGCGCGTCGGGGTGGTAATAGCCCGGTACGAAAGGCATGACCCAGCTGTCGATCCAGCCGACGAAGGTCCAGATCAGCCACAGCGTGATGGCGATCGGCACCACCACGACGAGACCGGCGAGGAAGTTGTTGCGAAACGCCGCGACCGGGCGCAGCAGCCAGCGGCGGATGCGCGATGTCTGGACGTGCGGATGCGTGTCATCGCCCGCGATGTGCTTGAGGTCGTTGAGATCCATGGGTTCCGGGTCTGGCGATGCGGCTTGCGGTTATGTAGGGGCTTTGCGGCAACGCGGCAATGGTGGTTCGGGTGCGGTAACGCGGCTTTGTTGGGCTTTGCCGGTTTGTTAGGCTCCTGCGGCGAAGGCCTGGGCAATCCGTGCGCCGAGCCGGGCGTTGTTCTTGACCAGGGCGATATTGGCGGTGAGCGAGGCGCCGTCGGTGGCGTGGAAGATGTGGTCGAGCAGGAAGGGCGTGACCGCCTTGGCGGCGATCCCCGCGGCCTCGGCGGCGGCGAGGGCGGCGGCGATGACCGGCGCGAGCGTCTCGGCGGCGATCTCGTCCTCGGCCGGGATCGGGTTGGCGACGAGCTGGCCGCCAGCGAGGCCCATGGCGGCGCGGATGCGGGCGGCCCGGGCGATGTCGCGGGGGTCGTCCATGCGCAGCGGCGCCGCGAGACCCGAGGAGCGCGACCAGAAGGCCGGGAATTCGTCCTGACCGAAAGCGATCACCGGCACGCCGGAGGTTTCCAGCACTTCGAGGGTCTTGGGGATGTCGAGGATCGCCTTGGCGCCGGCGGCGACCACGGTCACGGGCGTGCGGGCGAGCTCGCCGAGATCGGCGGAGATGTCGAATGTGGTCTCGGCGCCCCGGTGCACCCCGCCGATCCCGCCGGTGGCGAAGACGTCGATCCCGGCGAGATGCGCGGCGATCATCGTCGCGGCCACGGTGGTCGCGCCGGTGCCGCCGGTGGCAAGGCAGGCGGCGAAATCGGCGCGCGAGAGCTTGGCGACGCCCTGCGCCTGGCCGAGCCCGTCGAGCGCGTCGGCGGCGAGCCCGACATGCAGCCGCCCGCCCAGCACGGCGATGGTCGCCGGCACCGCGCCCTCGGCGCGCACCGTCTCCTCGACCGCGCGGGCGGTCTCGACATTCTGCGGGAACGGCATCCCGTGGGTGATGATCGTGCTTTCGAGCGCGACAAGCGGTATGCCGGCCGCTCGGGCGGCGGCGACTTCGGGGGAATAGGCGATATCGATCATGGAACGGTCCGTTGTTTGCGGGACGCGCCGGGGGGCCAGC
>JAGRMP010000258.1 GCA_020441225.1 Maritimibacter sp.
TGCAGGAGGCCGCTCCATAGCAGCGCTCCGGCGGTTTGTCCAGTGCGCGCGCTGGCCTCCGCGCGCCAGGGCGGCCAGGGTGCGCGGGCCGTTGAAGCCCCGGCCGGGATGTGCATGGATGGGGAAAACCCCGCGAGGCCATAACATGAGCACAAAAGACGATTTCCTCGATGCCGCGATGAACCACGCGCTGTTCGACGGCTGGAGCCAGGCGACCATCGACGCGGCGCGCGCCGATCTGGGCCTCAGCGCGCAGGCGGTGAAAATCATGTTTCCCAAGGGCCCGCCCGACCTGGCGCTGGCCTATCACCGCAGGCTCGACGCGCAGATGGTCGCGGCGTTGCGCGCCGCCGACCTCGGCGAAATGCGGTTTCGCGACCGGATCACCCATGCGGTGCGGCTGCGGCTGGAGATCGCCGACAAGGAGCTGGTGCGCCGGGGGATGAGCCTGTTCGCCCTGCCCCAGCATGCCGCCGCCGGCGCGCGGGCGCTATGGGAGACGGCGGACGAGATCTGGACGGTGCTGGGCGACACGTCGCGCGACATCAACTGGTACACCAAGCGCAGTTCGCTCTCGGCGGTGTTTTCCGCGACCGCGCTCTACTGGCTCGGCGACGAGAGCGAGGGCAGCGCGCGGACATGGGAGTTTCTCGACCGGCGGATCGAGAATGTGATGCAGTTCGAGAAGTGGAAGGCGAAAGTGACGCAGAACCCGGTGGTCGACACCGTGATGAAAGGGCCGGGCCGGGTGCTCGACATGGTCAAGGCCCCGGGGCGGGTGCGGCCGGGTTATCCGAGCGGGCGCGGCCGATGAGCGCGGCGGGCGAGGGTCGCACCGGGACCATGCGCGTCATCGAGATCACCCAACCGGGCGGGCCGGAGGTGCTGGCGCTGGCCGAACGCGCGGTGCCGGTGCCGGGCGCGGGCGAGATCCTGATCGAGGTCGCCTACGCGGGCGTGAACCGGCCCGATGCGCTGCAGCGCGCGGGCGCCTATGCGCCGCCCAAGGGCGCGAGCGATCTGCCGGGGCTGGAAGCGTCAGGGACGGTGGCGGCGGTGGGTCCCGGGGTGAGCGACTGGTCGGTGGGCGACGCGGTCTGCGCGCTCTTGCCCGGCGGCGGCTATGCGGAGTATGCGCTCTGCCCGGCGGCCCATGCCCTGCCGGTGCCCGAGGGCATGGGGCTGCGCGAGGCGGCCTGCCTGCCCGAGACCTATTTCACCGTCTGGTCCAACGTCTTCATGCGCGGCGGGCTCCAGGCGGGCGAGCGGTTCCTGGTTCATGGCGGCTCGTCCGGGATCGGCACCACGGCGATCCAGCTTGCACATGTCTTCGGCGCGCGGGTGTTCACCACCGCGGGGTCGAAGGACAAATGTGCCGTCTGTGAAAAGCTCGGGGCAGAACGCGCGATCAATTACAACGACGAGGACTTCGTCGAGGTGGTACGGGAAGAGGGCGGCATGGATCTGATCCTCGACATGGTCGGGGGCGCCTATATCCCGCGCAATATCAAGGCGCTGGCCGACGACGGGCGGATGGTGCACATCGCCTTCCTCGGCGGGCCCAAGGCGGAGCTGAACTTCGCCCAGATCATGGCCCGGCGGCTGACGGTCACCGGCTCGACCCTGCGGCCGCAATCGAACATGGCCAAGGCGCGCATCGCCGCGGAGCTGCGCGAGAAGGTCTGGCCTTTGCTCGAGGCCGGACGTGTTGGGCCGGTGATGGATTCGGAGTTTCCGCTCGCCGAAGCCGCCGCGGCGCATGAGCGGCTGGAAAGCGCGGGGCATATCGGCAAGGTGGCGCTGAAGGTGGCGTGATGGCAAAGGGGGCTCGATTGGGAACACTCCTCTCCGGTCTCCTCAACCTCTTGATACTCGGGCTCATAGGGGCCGTCGGTTTCACACTGCTTGACCGGCGAGACCTTTTCGAGTGCAGCGCCGAGGGTCGGCAATTGTCCGATGAAGATCTCGCGCGGGCGGCGCTTGTGTTCCGGCGCGGCGCGCAGATCGAACCGGACATCACACCCGTGCGGCTGCCGGAGGGGTACGACCTGACCGATATCGACGCGGTGCTCGACGATCCGCGCTTTTCTGTCCGCGTGCACCGCGACGGCGACGGCCCAGGCGGTGTGCTTCGGGACCGACCGTGGCTCGTACGTCAGGTCTTTGGCGCACGCTTCGCCGTCAGCGTGGGTCTGCCCGCAAATGTGCCGGGTGCCTACATGTTATGGGCGCTCCATGTGACCGATAGCTGCGGCAATGTGCACGAGGATCACAGCTACGTACTCAGTGATCTGGAGCCGACGCCGCTCCCATCCGGGACCGAGTGAAGCGGCCAACCGGCGTTGACCTTCGCCGCTTCAAGGCCTTTGATCGGGCAAAGCACCTAGCCAAGGGAGAGCGTCATGGCGACCAAGGTCATCATCGAGGAATTCGGGGGTCCCCGGAACATGAAGCTCGTGGAGGTCGAGACGGGCAATCCCGGACCGGGCGAGGTGCGGATCCGGCACGAGGCGATCGGGCTCAACTACATCGACGTCTATTTCCGCACCGGCACCTACCCGATGGAGCTGCCGAACGGGCTCGGGATGGAAGCGGCGGGCGTGATCGAGGCCGTGGGCGCCGGGGTGACGCATCTCAAGCCCGGCGACCGGGCCGCCTATGCCGCCCAACCGCCGGGCGCCTATGCCAGCGAACGGGTGATGCCGGCCGCGCATGTGGTGCCGCTGCCCGACGACATCAGCTTCGAAGTCGCCGCGGCGGCGATGTTGCAGGGGATGACGGTGGAATACCTGTTCCACCGCACCACGCCGCTCAACCCCGGCGACACGGTGCTGTTTCATGCCGCCGCGGGTGGGGTCGGGCTCATTGCCTGCCAATGGGCGAAATCGGAGGGCATAAGGCTGATCGGCACCGCCGGGTCGGACGAGAAATGCCACGAGGCGTTGGCGAACGGTGCGTCCGCCTGCATCAACTACAAGACCGAGGACTTCGTCGCCCGGGTGCGGGCGCTGACCGATGGCAAGGGGGTCGATGCGGTGATGGACGGGGTCGGCAAGGACACGTTTTTCGGCTCGCTCGACTGCCTGAAATCGCTCGGCATGATGATCTCTTTCGGCTCGGCCTCGGGCAATGTCGAAGCCTTCGGGCTGCAGGAGCTCGCGAAACGCGGCAGCCTCAAGGTGACCCGGCCCACCCTGTTCACCCATATCGCCGAGCACGAGGCCTGCATGGCGATGGCACGGCATGTGTTTTCCAAGATCCTCTCCGGCGCGGTCAAGATCCATATCGACCAGCGGTTCCCGCTCGACGCGGTGGCCGAGGCGCATCGGCTGCTCGAAGGGCGCAAGACCACCGGTTCGACCATCCTGATCCCGTGAGACAGGTTTGACGTGAGATTGACATGATCGGGTGGATTCTCGCCGTTCTGGCGCTTTTTTTCGTGCAAACCCTGCTGCCCAACATGGCGCGGGCCGCCTCCGGCGATCCGGTGCAACGGGCCTGGCTCAAGGGCAGCCGCGACGAGGCGCCGCCGCACAATGTGATGTCGGGGCGGATGCAGCGCGCCCTTGTGAACATGTTCGAGGCGCTGCCGGTGTTCCTGCCGCTCGCGGTGCTGGCGGTGGCGATGGAACGCAGCGGTGGCTGGGCCGCGACCGGTGCTGCGGTGTTCTTCCTCGCCCGGGTCGCCTACATCCCGGCCTATGCCTCGGGGATCGTGCCGCTGCGCTCGCTGGTCTGGGGCATCGGCCATGCCGGGCTGGGCATGATGGTGGCCGGACTTCTCGCCGCACCGGCGTGACCTCGGCCGCACCAATCCCCATATCTGGCAGAGGAAAGGGGAGCTCGCACATGAAAAAGGACCGCACGATCAAGGTGCAGAGCCAATGCGGCGCGTTGTGGTTCGCCGGCTGGCTGTTTACGCTCGGTTTCCTCAAGCTCGGCTTTTGGAAAGGGCTTATCGCGATTATCATCTGGCCGTACCACATCGGCGTCTGGGCCGCCACGCTCGGCGGCTGAGCCGGGCGGCCGGTCCCGATTTGGGCGTGGCGAGGAACAGGGTTTGAGGGAGGCGTACGGATGAAACGGGTCGGAGAGATCCCGCAGATAGGGTTTGGGACCTGGCAGCGCGACGGCGTGGCCTGTTTTCGCGGCGTCCTGGATGCGCTCGACATCGGCTACCGCCATATCGACACGGCCGAGGGATACAACAACGAGGAGTTCGTCGGCACGGCGCTCATCGAGAGCGGGCTGCCGCGCGACGAGGTCTGGGTGACGACCAAGGTCGCGCCCGAAAGCTTCGGACCGGGGCAGGTGCGCGGTCATGTGGAAGCGTCGCTGGAGAAGCTGCGGCTCGACCGGGTCGATCTGTTGCTGCTGCATTACCCGTCGATCGGTGACGAATACGCGATCGAAGATTACATGGCGCAGTTCGTCGAGGTCTGGGAGGCCGGGCTGACCCGCCATCTCGGCGTGTCAAACTTCACTGTGCCCTATATCGACCGAGCCTCGGCGCTGCTGGGAGATCGCAAGATCTTCACCAACCAGGTCGAGCTGCATCCGTTCCTTGCGAACCGGACCATCGTGGCGCATTGCCGGGCGAAGGGGATTCCGCTCACCGCCTATTCGCCGCTCGCGCGCGGGCGCGTGGTCGACGACCCCGTGCTCGGGGAGATCGCCGCGGCCCATGGCGCCACTCCGGCCCAGGTGGCGCTTGCCTGGCTGATGGCGCAGGGCTACGTCGTGATCCCCTCCGCGGGCAGCCGGATGCGGATTGCGGAAAACTTCGCCGCGCAGGCGCTTGTGCTGAGTGCGGCGGAGCTCGACCGGATCGCGGCGCTTGATCGCGGGATGCGTCTTGTGGACGGGCCCTGGTGCCCGAAATGGGACGACTGAGGGCGCAGTACGGGCGATCCTGCCGGTGAGACGCGTCGTCCAAGCCCACCCGGAGGTCCGGGCGACGATGTTTGCGTGCGGGCGCGTTGGCGGCCTGTTGGCCCGAGCGCCGTGCGGCGGTGTCTCACCCGGTTTTGCATGAAACATGCGTGGTCATGGGGCATGCGCGGCATGTGCGCCAAGCGCATGGCGCGGAGCACCCGGCGGGATTTCTCAAGGGAGTGAGAAGGTACTTTAAGATTTAATTAACCGTGTAACGACCTCAGATCGCTTGATTATTTGCGCCCACAGGAATCCAGAAATCCGGATTTCTGGATTTCATAGCCCGCGCCGTCCCGACCAGAAAACACCGTTCCCCAGACCAGACCCGCATTCCGTTAAGTGACAAATCCATCGGCGGTTTCGGCAAGGGATCGGACACAACCGGTCCCGTGCCCACTCATCGGACCGGCTCGAACAACGCGTCCTGCAGGGTGCAATCACGCACCACATCGGCACCGCAATCGCGCGGCTCCAGATCGCGGGTGAGGCAGATCCGCGCCTCCTGGATATGACCATCGCGGCAGGTGATGGTCACCGTATCGCGGGTCCACCCTGGGTTCTCCGCCAGAAAGGCGTCCTCGATCACCGAGGCGGGGAGCTTCACCGCTCGGTCGAGCTTGCGCAGCACCGCGGGGCGCTGCACCCGCCCCCACGCCTCGCGGGCCAGCCGGTAGTAATCTTCCGCCGAAAGCCCCGAACAGACCCCGTGCTTTTTCCACTGGTACCAGGCCGCGCCGCCCGCCCCGAACAGATCCGCCTGCGCCCCGGTCAATGCCCGCGACGGCGCCCGGGCCCCGGTCGGGCAGTAACTCGGCCAGCCGTCCTCGTATTGCGGCCAGAGCCCATGCACCACCCAGCCGAAATTCTCGTCGCATTGTTCGGCCCCGCGCGCCGCGCCTTCCAGCGCGCACCAGTTGGGCGACCA